>CAKKQI010000135.1:9525-13363 GCA_919901895.1 Candidatus Brocadiaceae bacterium
GGGTATATTTTTTGGCGGAACAGGCCAAAGAGGCCAGTTCATAAAGATAGGGAAAAAACCGAAAAGCAAACGCACCGGGTTCTTTATTTTGAAACGCTTCTTCTAAAACCTGGGCAATTTGTTTGTCATCAGACGCAATGGCATAAGTCTGACACAGGAGAGTTAATAATTTGTAGTGTGACAAAATATCAGATTCTTTGGCTGGTTTGGCCGGATCAGGCAAGCCGGCTAATTTTTCTTGAATCAGGCCGGCGGCCCATGATGGTAATGACCGGTCCGCCAGGCAGGTCATTATAAAAAAATGGGCGTTTGAATCAGGATCAATATCACCGGGAAGCGGACTGATTCCATCACGTTCAAACCGGTCGGTTCGGCTATAAATATCAAGCAGTATTTTTAAGGCATTTTTAAAATTGCCCATCCTGATGTTAGCGCGGGCCAGGCTGTTGGCAATGATCGGATAGTCGGGCCGTTGCCGGTAGGCATTTTCGTAAAGTTTTAACTGCTCATCAAAAATTTCATATTCCTCAAAAATACGGCCCAGGAAAATATAATCATCCGGAATTACCGCCTGTCCGCCTAAGGCGGATTGGTCCACCAGTTTCCACCAGGTTTTTCTGGCCAGGTCCGGTTCATTATTAAGGAAATAACACCGGCCGAGTTCCTCTAAAATAGCCATAATAATTTCTTTGGGTTGATTAGTTTTAAGCAGGGGTTCCAGAATTCCGCTGGCTTCGTTGAATTGGCCGATTTTTCGGTGAGTCCGCGCCAATTTAATTTTTAAATTATTATTGCCCGGCAACCGGTTGGCGGCCGTTTGATATGTTTGAACGGCCTGATCATTTTGGGTGCGCTCTAAATAAATAGTGGCTAACAAGTCGTATTGGTTTTCATTAAGAGAGTTTAATTCCAATATTTTTTGCCAGATAATTTGGGCGGTTTCTTTTTCACCGTTATATTCGTGCATCAAACCGAGATTAATCCGGTATTCCACTACTTCCGGTTTTGCAGCAATCAGGGCTTGAAAAAACTTGATGGCTTGAGCCCAGTTTTGGGTTTGCTGATACAGATTTTGCAGGGTGGATACCAGCTCCGTGAAAGATTGGTTTAGCTGAAAGGCCTTTTCATAGTGTCGAATCGCCTCAAAATATTTTCCGCGCATTTCGTAAATTTGACCGGTTAACCGCTGGGGCCAGAACATCTCAACGTCTTTTAATAATGTCAGAGCCGAACCGGCTGCTTCATCATCATTTAAAAACCGGGTGATAAACTCATAGGCCTGCGAGGAAACCTGGTCGTCTTGTTCAAATTCCATGATTTTGAATAAAACCGGCAGGGCTGATTTCTGGTGAGAGAATAATTGCATGATGATTTGCCGGCGTTCAGCCGGGGCGGACTCGTCATAACCGGCCATCAGGGGCCCAATCTGGGTCTTTAGTTCAAGCGGGATATTCCATTTAAGAAGCCGGAGTAATAATCTGGCGCGCATCACGATTTCGGCGTCGGAATGAGTGAGGGCTTTTTTTAAGAAAGGAACCGCCGGCTGGCCCATCCGGCTTAACTTTTCCGTAGCCGCTTCGCGGATGCTCCAGTCATTATGTCCTAATTCTTCAATTAATTTTTCAATTTCCTGAGTCAGGCTGCTTGTCGTCACCGGTCTGCCGGCCTCGTCCGAGGCCCATCCGGTCAGAAATAAACTAATCAACAGGCCGGAGATGACAATAAGAAATAAACTGTAATATAAGCGCATATTTTTTATCATACCTGTTTCAATAAAAAATGTCAAGATGATTAAAAATTTACTTGCATTCCTCTTTAAATACATTATAATTATAAATATTCAGTAAAACTGAATATTTAGGGGAGATAATATATGAAAAAAATTATTGGTATTATTTTGTTAAGTATTATTTTAGGCGGTGGTTGCGAACGTGATTCCAGTCCGACCGGCCCATCTTCCGGGACCAATCCAACCGGCCCTTCCGGAACAGCGGTGGTAAAAGACCAGACTGATGTTATCAGAATCGGCTATCATAGCCCTTCTCTTATTAACGGACAGGTTGGTGAAGTGTTCGTCCGGACTAATGTTCTTCAGAAAAACGGATTAAAAGGGGAAGTTAATGGTTTTTCTGACGAGACATCAATGCTTGAATCTATGGAAAAGGGAAATCTGGATCTGATGGTCGTCTCTGATTTTAAGGCAATGGTTTCTTTAGGAAACGGTTTTGATGGTTTAATTGTAGGTACCCTCGGCACCATTGGACGCAACGGTTTGATTGTCTCGGCTGATTCTACTGTCAAGGAAATTAAGGACCTGGCGAACAAAAAAATAGGGGTGGAATTTAATTCCAGCGGGCACCGTGATTTATTAACCTGGTTGCAGCGCGACGGCTTAACCCCGGGCGGCAATGTGATCCTGATTGATACGAAAGGCGCCGCCCAGATAACTGCTTTACAGAATAAACTGGTTGACGCCATTGTTTTAACCGACCCGGAATTAGAAAAATATTACCGGCTGGGTTACCAGATTCGGGCGGACGACCGGAACTATTCGGTCGTTTTACTTAAGCGCGATTACTGGCAAAAAAATCCGCAGGCGACGAGAAACGTTGTGCTGGCTTTAAAAGAGACGCTATTTTTTATCAGCCGGAACCAGAATAAAGGGCCGGTCAATAACTGGTTTGCCGCGGCTTCGGCGATCCAATCTGATTTAATCTGGGCTTGTTCCGCGACCAATCATCATTATAATTCTAATAAAGAAATAAATGAATTTGATATTACTTTAACCGATGCTTATCTTCAAAAATTACAAAACAGCGCTAATTTTGTTCAATCTCAGAAAATTGGAACGCCGCCGGATCTGAGTAAAGTGATTGAACCGGCCTTAAAGCAAGTTGTGACACAACTTCAAGTTCCCTTACCGTATCAACCGGAATCGGTCCAGATTATTGTTAAGTAATTTCCCTAACGACTGTTTCTAAAACGTTTAATAGGATAAATTACTTCGCCCGTTTCTTTTACCGCATTTATTAAGGAATTATTCTTTTCCCATTCTTTATCCGAATAATACATAATATCAAAAGGCTTCCTGACTTTTTGGACAAGTTTTCGGTGTAGGCCGCGCGCCAACGTTATCTTGTCAAATAAATCATTTGGTGTCAAGAGACCTCATCTGGATAATATCCATTGAGTGTTTAACCATCTTTTCACCACTTTGGACCAGTTCTTCGGCCCGGGATGGGCTCAGCGCATCAGAATAGACCCGAATCAAAGGTTCGGTTCCCGATTGCCGGATTAACAACCACGCTTTATCTTCATAAATCCTTTTCAGGCCGTCAATGGTGATATCTTTGACTTTTCCGGTCAGGGCTTCTTTTTCCCAGATGGTTTTCACTTCAGACATTATTTTATTTTTTAATTTGTTTTCACAGGGAAGAGTATGTTTGACTTGATAAAAGCGCGGAAATTCCCCGGCCAGTTCGGCTAAAGTTTTATTTTCCCGGCTTAACAATTCCAATAATTTTAAACCGGCTAAGATGCCGTCGGCCCAGAATACTTCTTCAGAAAAATAATATTTTCCGGATTCTTCATACGAGAAATTGGCTTTCAGTTGTTTAACTACTTGAAGAGTGGCCGGTTGTCCGACACCGCAATACTCCAGCCGGGCGTTGAATTTTTGGCAGGTATGTTCAATCAAGCCCGATGAATTTATCGGGGTGACAATCAGGGAGTTATTTTTATTCTTTTGGATGATATCCCGGGCGAAGATTGCACCCGTCAGGTCTTCGGACAAGACATTACCGTTATGGTCAATAAAAAGGACGCGGTCGGCATCAAT
>CAKKQI010000136.1 GCA_919901895.1 Candidatus Brocadiaceae bacterium
CGGCTTCTAAATCGGTAATCAATTCGTTCGGCCCAAGATACCGCTGGTCGGGCTCCTTCTGAATACATTTAAGAATAATAGCTTCCAGTCCGGCCGGTAATTCCTGGTTTAATTGGCTGGGTGCCAGCGGTGTATCATAAATATGATGACGGATTAAACTCATCACGGTCTCGCTCTCAAAAGGGATCTTACCCGTGGCCATTTCGTAAAAGATAATTCCCAGTGAATAGATATCCGACCTGATATCAGCCGATTTACCCAACCCTTGTTCCGGGGAAATATATTTGGGCGTACCGATAACGGTTCCGACAATCGTAGCATCTTTTTCTTCTTTGATTAATTTAGCCAGTCCGAAATCCATCACTTTAATCCGGGCTTCAGTGATATTAAAATCAAGATAAGGACCGCTGGCCGATGGCTCCGGTGGTCTGACGGTTGAAACAACCGAACTGGAAAAAGAGACCATGATATTGGACGGTTTGATATCGCGGTGAACAATTTGGGCCGGGATTTCCCAGGCGGTTTTTAAAGCCCCAGCGACCGATAAACCGACATAAATGATTTCGGCGGTGCTGAATTTCCGCCCCCGGTCCATAAATTGCTGAAGCGGCACGCCCTGGACGTATTCCATTACAAAATAATGAGAATCACGGTGGGTGCCGGCCGCGTAGACCTGGATAATATGCTCATCAACTAATTTGGCTAAAACGGAGGCTTCCCGGCGGAATCGTTTGACAAAATCTTCGTCGGTGGTTAATTCTTTTTTAAGAATTTTTATCGCCACCGGCCGGTCTAAAGAAACCTGGCGGCCTTTAAACACCTCGCCCCAGGCCCCTTTACCGATAAGTTGGTCTTCGTATAATTCAAAATCGCCGATTGTTTGCATTAGATTTTTTTGCTTTAGCGAATTCGCTATCAGAAACTATTTAAAATATAGCAAACCGAATGAAAAAATTAATGTTTATCCCTGCCCGGTCGGGCACTCTTTAAAGCGCCGGCCGGACGGCGAGCCCTGCTTTCTCGTCTGGCGCCACGACAGGTCTCAGGAAAACTTGAGTAATCTCTAACAGAATCTCCCGGTTTTTTTCTTAATTCTATCCTGAAAGGCACTTCAGCAAAAGGCAGTTCAGACCTTAACTGGTTCATTAAAAACCGTTGATAAGTCACGGTAAATAACAACGGATCGTTGACGAAAATTATTAGCCGGGGCGGACCGACGCTGCTCTGGGTAGCATAATAAACTTTTGGAAATCTTCCCGTCCGACCCGGAGGGGCCAGTTTGGTTTTTATTTTTTGAAGTATTTTGTTTAAATCCACGGTGCTGATTTTGGTTAAAGATTGCCGGACTAACTCTTCACTTAAAGAGATAGTCTTCCAAACATTGAATCCGGTTTTTGCGGAAATAAAAGAAATCGGCGCAAATTTTAATTCCGGTAACATTTGATTAATATAATCACGATAACCGGCCACGGTCATCTCTTCGGCTACAATATCCCACTTGTTAACGATAATAATACAGGGTTTTTCTTGTTCGCTGATGAACCGCCCGATTTTTTTATCAACGGTTGATATTTTATCCCGGGCATCAATAAGAAATAACACCACTTCAGCCCGGCGCACCGCACTCTCGGTCCGGAACCGGCTGTAAAAATCAACCGCTTCTTTAAGTTTTGTCTTTTTAAACAAACCGGCCGTATCAATGGCGATGAAAGATTTATCTTTATATTTAAATTCCACATCAATGGCGTCACGGGTCGTGCCCGGAATTTCACTCACAATCACCCGTTCTTCTTTTGCCATCATATTAACCAGCGTTGATTTACCAACGTTTCTTTTACCGACAATAGCTAACTTGATCGGTTTATTTTTAACGGTCTCAACCAGAACTGGTTTAATTTTTAACTGACTGATGGATTTACTAATTTGCTCAGTTAAAGAATCCAGTTCTCTTTTCTGGAGGGCCGAAACTGGTAATGGTTCGCCCAGACCCAGAGCGAAAAATTCCGGTGCGCCGGCATCAAAACGGACCGTGTCGGCTTTATTGACTACCAAAAGCACCGGTTTGTTCTGTCGTCTGAGAAAATCAGCAATCTTCCGGTCGTCCGGAGTTAAACCACTTCTGATATCAACCACGAACAAAATCAAATCGGATTCCTGAACGGCCGTTTTAATTTGTTTTTCCACCGCATTTTTGAGTTGCTTATCATCTGACCCCTGATGCAACATCGGGGAATTAAAATTCACGTCAAACAGCCCGCCGGTATCGGTCAATTTTATAACCGTCTCATTCAGGATAATAACGGAGTTTAAACGGTCGCGGGTAGTTCCGGCTACGGCATCAACAATGGCCAGGCGGCGGCCAGCCAGGGCATTAAATAAAGTAGATTTGCCGACATTGGGACGACCGACAATGGACACTCTGGCCCCGATATAAGCAGGGCTGGCTGTACTTGTCCCGCCACCAAAGGGAATCGTTTCTATCATAGAATGATGATTCTCCAGGAGGATTTCAACTGCAGAAAAATTTGCAGACCACGATAGTATCGGAGTTAAAAATTATTTTGTCTCAGACAAACCGGCTAATATTTTATTCTGCTCCGGCATCAGACCGATAAACTCAATCGCATTATTATAAGTATTATGAGAAAGTATCCGTTCGCTGCGGATAATTTTCCCCTGAATTTTTAAATCCTGTCCGGCGATATGCAAAACCGTATTTAAGATCGCCCCAATCGCCAACGGCCGTTTGGAAGAAAAAACCAGTCCGCTCGTACTGAGGTTAACGGTCGTCGCCTGAATAATAGCAGATTCAGATATCTGTTTTTTATCGATCGTAATAAAATAATCCATTAAAATATTGGTATCCAGACGATCGGATTTTCTCCGTTCAATCAGGTATAATTTTTTGTTTTTGAAGACATCAACAATTTCCTGGTCAAAATGGGTGCCTTTACCCTGTTCCAAAATGGCCAGGGCTTCTTCGGACGTCATAGCTTTTTTATAAGGCCGGTCGGTAGCCACCAGCGCATCATAGACATCGGCAATAGCCATAATTTTAGCCGCGCGAGAAAGATTATCCCCTTTTAAGCCGGTCGGATAACCGCTTCCGTCTATTTTTTCGTGGTGCGATGAAGCAATATGCGGAATTTCCCGCAGTTCACGCGAGAAAAACATATTTTCCAATATTTCCTTAGTTTTAACCACATGGTTTTTCATCTGCTCGTATTCTTCCGGCGTCAGCCGACCCGGTTTAAGCAAAACATTATCACGGACGCCGATTTTACCGATATCGTGCAATAACGCCGCATAATCAATGGCTTTCTGCTCGGTCTCGTTGAACCCCATGGCTTTGGCCAGACTAAGCGAATAGCGAGCGACTCGTTCCGAATGGCCGGCCGTGGTCGGGTCGCGGGCATCAATGGCCGAAGCCATCGTCTTCAAAAAACTTTTGAAAGTAAGTTCCAGTTCCTGGTATAACTGGGCGTTTTCAATAGCAATCGCCGCCTGGGCAGAAAAAGCCGTCAGAAGCGACTCGTCGTAATCATTAAAAACGCCGTCTTTTTTATTAAGCACCTGCAAGGCGCCGATTACTTCATTTTTATGATTTATTAACGGACCGCAAAGAATCGTCCTGGTGTGATAACCTGTTTTTTTGTCAATCTCCGGATTAAAACGGGAATCCTGATAGGCATCTTTAATATTAATGATTTCGCTCTTCTGGAACACATTACCGGCAATGCCTTTATCCCAGTGGAATCTTATTTCCGCAATCTCCACGGCCTGGGCCACCCGGCTCCAGAGTTCCTGCGTATCGTAATCAGCCAGGAAAATAGAACCGCGCTCGGCTTCCAACACGTCTGTAGCTTTCTGGACAATCAGATTAAGCAGACGGTCCGGGTCGCGTTCAGACATCATCGCCTTGGAAGTCTCTAAAATAGCTTCCATATCTTGAACCTGCTTAAGAGAAGTTGATTCGGTCATAATTAGTCCTCTAAATTGCCCCGCTAAGACGGGACGTTCATCACTGATAATTTCTAATATAACAATAAATGTGAAACTGTCAACTAATAAAAATATCTTTTAGTTGACTACCGAATAAAGACGTGATATTTTAACAAACGTATGATGAAATTTGCCTTCAGCACCAACGCTTTTAAAAAATTCACCCTGACTGAAGCCATCAGGTCGATTGCCCAAACCGGTTATCAGGGTGCGGAAATAATGTGCGACCGGCCGCATGCCTACCCGCCTGATTTAACGCCGGATTCCCTCAAGGAATTTAAAAAACTACTTAAAGGTTTAAATTTGAGCATCTCAAATTTGAATACGTTTATGCTCTGCGCCCTGGGTGATATGCACCACCCCTCCTGGATTGAACCGACCCTTGAAGAAAGAGCCAAACGGGTTCAGCATACGATTAATTGCATCAACCTGGCCGCCGAGTTAGGCGTGCCGACGATTTCTACCGAACCGGGCGGACCGGAACCGGAAAAATCCGCTTTTCTTTCTACCGAAAAACGAAATAATTTGTTAAAAATTTTTAAAGAAGAACTGGCCAAAGTGATTCCCCTGGCGGAAAAAAGAAAAATAAAAATCCTGATTGAACCGGAACCGGACTTGTTAATTGAGCGTTCCGAGCAACTGGAAGAATTTTTAAAATGGTTCCGGACACCCGCCCTGGGCATTAATTTTGACCTCGGTCATTTTTTTTGCGTGGGCGAAGACCCGGCTGAGTTAATAAAAAAATGGGGCAACCGGATTGACCATATCCATCTGGAGGATATTGCGGATAACCGGAAACACCAGCATTTGCTTCCCGGGACCGGCGCCATTGATTTTCCGAAAATATTCCGCGCCCTTAAAGAAATAAATTATCAGGGCTGGGTAACGGTAGAATTGTATCCGTATCAGGAAAGTCCGGTTGAAACAGCCAAGAAAGCTTTGGAATTTTTAAACCGTGGATTATGCTGATTTAGAGCATCTAACAAAATGAGAGGAAAAATTACCCCCTCTGTCATTCCCGTGTAAACGGGAATCCAGACCTTACTTTTAGATCTGGATTCCTGCTTTCGCAGGAATGACACCACAGAAGTAGAAACAAAGTTATTTTATTAAACGCTCTTAATAGATAAATATAAAATTTATACCGTAAATTTTATGCATGAATTTGAATACATCAAATGGATTCAGAAACAAATAAAGCGCCCTAAATCGGTTCTCGTCGGTTCAGGCGATGATGCGGCCGTTATTCAACTTATCCCACCCTTCCCCCCGAAAAAACGGCTGATGCTGGTAACCACCGATATGATTGTGGAAGGAATTGATTTTTCTTTACCCGAAGTGAATTCAGGACAGGCCCGCCGGAAGCCGCACTTGTCCCAATCCACATCGGGATTAGACATTGGCTGGAAAGCCCTGGCGGTATCGCTCAGCGATATAGCCGCCATGGGCGGGGCGACGGAATACCTGTACGCGGTGGCCGCGGTCGCCTTAAGACCAAAAGTTTCATCCCGGTTTGCCCGAGAAGTATTCCGGGGGATGAAAAAAGTAGCGGACCGGTTTAGCGTAGCCATTGTCGGCGGCGATGTCTCGGCCGTTAATGGACCGATGAGCATCACCACGACCGTCTTCGGCCTGGGCCGCCGGCTAAGACCGTTAACCCGCTCCGGCGCAAAAGTCGGCGACGCAATTATGGTTACCGGCCAACTGGGCGGCTCAATCCTGGGTAAACACCTGAATTTCACCCCACGGTTAAAAGAAGCCGGACAACTGAACCAAAAATACCGGATTAATTCTATGATTGATATCAGCGACGGCTTACTGGCCGATTTGAATCATCTGCTGGAACAAAGCCAGATGGGTGGTATCTTATTTGAAAACCTGATACCAATTTCTTCTGCGGCCCGGCAACTCAGCCGCCGGACGAAAAAACCGCCTCTGTTCCACGCCCTGGCCGACGGCGAAGATTTTGAACTGCTTTTTACGATGCCTCAAAAAGAAGCAAACCGGTTATTAAAGTCTAATAATCTAAAAGTCCTGATTAGTCACATCGGGCAAATATGCCCCGGAAAAAATATTCGGCTGGTTGATCTTGCCGGCCGGCTGAGAAAAATAAAACCCAAAGGATACGAGCATCAGTTATGAAATATAAATTACTTTCTTATAATCCGGAACAAACTATTGCCTTAGGAACATTATTCGGCCGGCATCTCCGGGCCGACGATGTGGTGGCTTTAATCGGTATTTTCGGGGGCGGTAAAACCTATTTCACTAAAGGCATTGCTCAAGGACTAGGCGTTAAAAACAGCAATGAAATTATCAGTCCCAGTTTTACGCTGTGTCATATTCATAAAGGAAAGAAGTTAACCCTTTATCATCTGGATGTGCAACGATTGAAACGGCCGGCTGATTTTACGGACCTGGGAATAATAGATTTTTTTCCCGGCGGGGTGGCGGTGATTGAATGGGCGGACAAGTTTCTCAAAACCCTGGCTCCTTTACATATAATTAAAGTACTATTTAAGGTGAAAGGTCGGACTAAACGGCAACTGGAATTCAGTTTTGAAGGAAAAAGATTTACCGGCTTGGTGAATAAATTGAAATCAATCATTACCACTTCAGATATTTCGCATTCTGGAGTTGGCTCAAATCCGCCCCCATCACCTTGGCCCGGTAGATAATCTGGGCGATATTTTCCGTAATATGGGCGTACTGAAACGCCTCTTCCAGCGTCTGGCCGATAGAAAACGCCCCGTGCCCCTTAACCATGACCGACTTATAATTCTTCAGGGTAACGGGTAATTTTTCTTCCATTTCTTTAGAGGCGCTTCCGAATTCAAAACTCAAGACCGGTATCTTGCGGAAATAATAAGAACCTTCCACATCAATGGCAATAATTTCAGGCATCACTAATGAAAGGGCCGTGGCCGTCAGCGGATGCGTATGCACCACGGCTAAAGCTGAGGTGTTATTAAGAATCGCCCGGTGAATCCCGAGTTCGCTGGAAGCCAGGGCAACGCCGCTATCGTTCCGACTGAGCCCGGTTTTAATAATATCGGTATCTTTTAAAAAACCGAGCATGGAACCGCGCCGGGTAATCAAAATCTGGTCGCCGATGCGCAGCGACATATTCCCACTGTGGGAATTATTCAGCCCGGCTAAAAAAATCGCCTGGCCGATTTTTTTGAACTCTTCGTAAACGTCCTGGTATTTTTTCTTTGGCATAGTATTACTCCAAAAATAGTTCCTGAAATAATCCGGCAACGTTTAGACCACACCTATAGTTACAGATTTAATAATTTTAATTTTTTCTCAGTCGGGACGCCACGTTTATCCCAGCCCCGGAATTGATAATATTCTTCCAGCATCGGTTGCAGATCAACGACGTACCCTTTGGCCGGACCGGCGAGTACTTTTTCTTTAAGCAATCGTGAGGGCAAAGTATCATCTTTATAAGTAAATCCTTCCCGCAGATTATAAAGCCGTTCCAGGTTAATAATACGCTCGCCGACGGCAATCAAATCTTCGCTGGTGTAATTAAGACCGGTAACCGCTGAAATCAAACGGGCCCAGTAAGAAGTCCCCAGAGCAAAAGTGGCAAAACGGCAGGCAATTAATGAATCAATGGCGGCTTCGGCGTTCTGGATTTCGGCCAGGTAACTACCTTTGCCGGTCCGGCTGAACCGGTTAATCATTTTAGGCACGCCGAGAATCTCCGCCCCAATCATATACCCCCCGCGCAGATGACACGCCCCGCGCGGCGAGGTGGCGTAACTTAACCCCATCCCCTGACTGCCCCGCGGGTCGTAAGCGGGCAGGTCTAACCCTTTGACCTGCATCGCATATTTTTCCGCTTTATATTTACAGGCAAAACGCCGGCTCCCTTCAGCCAGTTCGTTACCGATTCCCTTACGAAAAGCAATTTTTTTGATATAATCAAGCAAATTTTTGGAAACGCCGAATTTCAGATCTGTTTTAATAATTTTTCGCTGGCTGAGTTCCATCGCGCAGGCCAGCACCCCGCCGGTGGAAATGGTATCCAATCCGAGTTCGTTCCACAAATGCGAGGCCCGGGCAACAAGGTCCAAATCACTGATTCCGCAATTAGCGCCTAAAGCCCAGACCGATTCAAATTCCGGTCCTTCGCCTTCGCCGGCACTGGTGCGGGTAATCCGTCCGCACTGGATAGAACAGCCGGCACAACCGGTCCGTTTCACAAATATTTTTTCCGCAATGGTTTCTCCGGATATTTTAGACGCCTCGGCAAACTGGGTCTGCTGAAAATTTCTGGTCGGGAAAATCCCGACTTCGTTAATTACATTAACCAAAACCGAAGTGCCGAATTCCGGTAATCCTTTAGAGGTCATCGGGTGGGCCCGGAGCATTTTATTTGATTCATAAACGATAAATTTCATCTGTTCCGGGTCGGCGATTGGAACGCTTCCGGTTGCCTCTTTAATCACGATGGCTTTAAGTTTTTTACTGCCCATAACTGCGCCGACCCCGCCCCGGCCTAAGGCCCGCCGTCCGGTATTCATAATACAGGAAATTAAAACTTTGTTCTCGCCGGCCGGACCAATCGCTA
>CAKKQI010000137.1 GCA_919901895.1 Candidatus Brocadiaceae bacterium
CTGCGGTTATTAAAGGAATATTTCCGGAATGAAGAGTATAGTAAACAGAAAAAATGGGTTATTAATAACCGTTGCAAACTAAACCTGAAATTCCATAAATTCTGGTGGTCGTTAATAGCCACAGATGACACAGATTAGCGGAAGCTACAAATTACACAAATTTAATTTTATGCAGACTTATAAAAATATTTTAATTAAAGCGCCTAATTGGCTGGGTGATGTGGTGTTAAGTTTACCGGCGATTAAGGGAGTCCGTTGGCTCTGGCCCGAAAGCCATATCGCCGTGGTGATTAAATCTGAACTGGCCGACCTGCTCAAGGATGATCATGATATCAATGAAGTGATTCCTTATGAAACCGGGCGGGGGCTAAAAAAAATCAGATCAACCTTCCGGTTAGCCAAACGATTACGGCATAAAAAATTTGACCTGGTTTTATTTTTTCCTCGTTCTTTTCATTCGGCCCTCTTGGGTTTTTTGAGCGATATCCCGGAGCGAATCGGTTATGCTGATGAAGGGCGCGGGATTCTCCTGACGCAGACGCTGGAACGGACCGAAGATTTATTAAGCCACCACCGGGTTTATTATTTTATGAACCTGTTAAAAATTTTTGAGAAAGATGTGCCGTTTGTGCCGCCGCGTATTAGCATCGGCAAAGAAACGGTTCAGTGGGTTCAGCAAAAATTAAAAAAAATAACCCGGCCGGGGACAAGGCTGATTGGGTTTAATCCCGGGGCGGCTTACGGGTCGGCTAAATGCTGGTTACCGGAACGATATATTGAACTCGGTAATATTCTGGTAGAAAAGTTTAATGCCCAGATTCTGGTTTTCGGAGGCGAAAAAGAAAGCAAACTCAGCGCCCGAATTGCCAAAGAGATTATTAACCATCAGGGGTTCAATTTGGCCGGGCAGACCGATGTTCTGCAACTGGCCGGTTTGATTAAATATTGTAAACTTTTTGTGACCAATGATACTGGTCCGATGCATGTGGCCACCGCGGTGGGCGTCCCGGTCGTGGCAATTTTCGGGCCGACTGACCAGCGCACAACCGCCCCTTACGGGAATAATCATATTGTTGTTCAGGAAAAAGTTGATTGCAGTCCGTGTTTGGAGCGCACCTGTCCGACCAACCATATCTGTATGGAGTCAATCACCGTCGCTGATGTTTTAAATGCGTGCCGGTCGCTGATTAAGTAATTACAAAAGGAGACACTATGCCCAACCCGCCGATTTCGGCCTGTGTTGTGACGTTTAATGAAAAAGAAAATATCAAGCGTTGCCTGGAAAGTCTGAAATGGGTTGATGAGATTATCGTGATTGATTCTTTCAGTACCGATGGTACGACAGAGGTTTGCCGGGCCTATACGGATAAAATTATCCAGCACGAATGGCCCGGGTTTGTCAAGCAGAAAAACTTTGCCCTGCAGCAGGCTTCTCATGACTGGGTGTTGTCTCTTGATTCCGATGAAGTTCTTTCTGATGAATTGCGTGAAGAGATTCTGAAAGAATGGGCCAAGCGCGCCTGGGAAAATTATGACGGATTTTATATCCCGCGGCATGCTTTTTACCTGGGCCGGTGGATAAATCATTGCGGGTGGTACCCCGATTATAAACTGCGGTTATTTCGCAAAAGTAAGGGAACCTGGGATGGGATTGACCCTCATGATAAAGTGCACCTGAACAGCGAGTGTACCAAAAATCTTCAGGGGGAAATTCAACATTACACCTACCGGAATTTATCGGAGCAGATAAAAACAGTTGACCGTTTTTCCGATGCGGCGGCCGGAGCATTAATAGAGCGGGGCGCTAAATTTTCGTGGCTCGGTCTTATCTTTGGGCCGCCGGTTAAATTCATTGAAACTTATATTTTCAAACTCGGTTTTTTAGACGGGTTGGCCGGATTAGTTATTTCTGTTAACTCGGCTTTTTATGTATTTAATAAACACGCCAAAATCTGGGAACGGCAAAAACAATGAAAATTGCCTTTGTTATTTATAACTATTCGGAATCAGGCGGCGGGGTGGAGCATTATGCGTCCGACCTGGCGCAGGTTTTGCTTAACCGCGGCGATGAAGTTCACATTTTCTGCCATAATTTAAAAACCCAATCAAGTCATCCCGGCTTGTATTTTCATTCGGTGCCGGCTGCGTCATTTTACCGGCCGTTCCAATGGCTTCGTTTTGCCCGTAATGTGGCGGAAATGTTAAAACAGGAACAGTTTGATGTGGTTCACGGTTTCGGCCGGACTTATTCCCAGGATATTTACCGGGTGGGCAGCGGTTGTCACTGGTCGTATCTTGAACAGACTCACCCGTCGATGCAAACCTGGCCCGGCCGCTTGTTGCAAAAGATTAATCCCCGCAATCAGGTGGTTCTTCACCTGGAAAAAAAATCATTCCAGCCGGGTAGTTATAAAAAAATTGTCTGTATTTCGCAAATGGTTAAAAATGATATTCAGCGTTATTATGATGTTCCGGATGAGGATCTGGAAGTTATTTATAATACCGTTGATCCGGTGCGGTTTCATCCGGATAACAAAAAAAAATATCGTGAAGAGGTGCGGAAAAGATTCAATTTGAATGAAGAAGAGATAATTCTTTTATTTGTCGGTTCCGGCTTTGAGCGCAAAGGGTTAAGATACGCCATTGATAGTTTGACTTTGTTACCAAAAGATTTACGGGTAAGATTGCTGGTGGTGGGTAAGGGACGGATTAATAAATATAAATATCTGGCGGAGCGGAAAAAAATAGCGGACAAAATACTATTTTTAGGCCCGCAGGCTCAGATTGAACAATATTATGCGGCGGCTGATATTTTTTTATTTCCCACCCTGTTTGAACCATTTGGCACGGTTTGCCTGGAGGCGATGGCCAGCGGGTTGCCGGTAGTTACCAGTCAGGCGGCCGGGGCGTCTGAAATTTTAACCAATGCGATTGATGCTTTTGTGCTGGAAAATCCGCGGGAGGTTGAGCCGATGGCCCAGAAAATTATTTTTTTAT
>CAKKQI010000138.1 GCA_919901895.1 Candidatus Brocadiaceae bacterium
ATCAACAAACCGCCGTAATTTTAGTCAACTGTTTTAACGGTTTCGGCATCCATACTTTTTTCTCGGTGGAAAAACTATTTCCTAAAATATTTAAAAGATACGTCTTCGTCAGCGTGGGCGAGCTGGATACCGGACAATTTAAAGGCGCCCAGGAAGTGGAACACCTTCGGACTGAAACGGAGGAACAGTTAAAAAAATATATTCAGATGGCAAATGATTTCGGGTTCTACGCGGAATGCCGATTTGATGTATCGGTCAACACGATTGAAACACTGGTATCGATATGTAACGGCATCGGCGCCCAATATTCCCGTTCTGTTTTCTTCGTCAATAAACTGGTCTTCAAAAAAGAAAGTTTTTTAACAACTTTTCTGCATAACGATACCGCTTTCCGGCTCCAGCACCGGCTGGCTTTTGAAGGGAAACAATTAGTGGTGATGCCGGTACGGGTGTATTGAGATCCTATCCGAATAAGACCGCCCCGATATTCATTCCCTCGGTAAACTCGGGGGCTGAGCCTGCCGAAGCCCTGCCGAACCGCTGGGTAGAGTTCAAGACCTTGCTTGAACTGGGGAAGCAGGGGCTTCCGCCTACCCTCTTCTCTGTTAAAATCAGGACGTCATACTAAAGGTGATTTTCTATAACTTATTGTAAACCAATAGGTTAAATAAAAATCCTTAAGTTGATAACAATGGGGTCCGCCCAGCCCTTTTGGTCTTTGTTACTTGGATGTAACCACTGTAAACTTAACCAAAAGGGCGGGGCTGCCTCGAAAAATTAATACTAGGATAGGCTCTCTAAAAGGTTAAAAGTGGTGATACGGACAGATTAATCGGGCGATTTCGGACTTGGTCTTTCATCAACCGCCACCCATTCTCCGGCCGGGCTCTTATTTTCCTGGATTTTCTCTGAAAATTTCATTTTTCTCTTGATAATCAATCGGATTAAGTTATAATTACTAACGGTGTATCAGGAAATAAATGAGGATGATATGACAAAATCAGAAGCAATTTCAGAAGTTTTTATTACGGCTTTACGGACTTTGTCTAAACGGAATAGGATTTTTATTTTAGAAAAATTGTTAGCTGATAATGAATTTGCAGATGATTTATTTGATATTGCCCTCACTTTACAGCGCCGCAAAGAAAAACCTCTTTCTTATGATTCGGTTAGACGTGAGATCAAGCGCACCGGTTGTTTATGAAATATCATATCACAATAGTCCCTTCGGCCCGCAGGGAGTTGCTTGCTTTCCACGAAACAGTTATTAAACGAAGTTGATCGCGTTCTCTTGAATCTTTCCGAAACGCCCAGACCTTACGGCTCCGTAAAACTAAAAGGAGTCGGATCTTATCGGATTAGAATCGGTGATTACCGCATTATTTATGATATAAATGATACTCATCGGCAAATCACAATATTAGCAATCGGGCACCGCCGAGAAATTTACCGTTAATAGAATAAACAGGTTCTTGGTGCCCCATTTTAATAATTCTTGATGAAAGTCAAACAAGCCACCTCTGATTTTATCGTCCGGGAAATGGCCCAACCGCTTCTTGCCCCCCACGGTATTTACGCCATTTATCAATTAGCTAAAACCGGTATCGGCACGATTGAAGCCATCAATCTGATCACTCGTTCCTGGCCGGTCAGGCAGATGAACATCTCGGCCGGCGGGCTGAAGGATAAACACGCCCAGACCGAACAGTTGATTTCTATTTACCAAGGGCCCCGAAAAGATTTTCAAGGCCGTCTCTTTAACGTAAAATACCTGGGACAATCGGAGCGCCCCATCAGGCCGGATTCGTTTAAAGCCAACCATTTTACGATTTGCCTGCGCGACCTT
>CAKKQI010000139.1 GCA_919901895.1 Candidatus Brocadiaceae bacterium
TGGAATGAGCTGTTGCGTATTTTTTATTAAAGTTAATCCGGTTGCCTGCGCCCCGGTAAAATTGCCCTGGTCAATGAGTTCATAAGTTTTAGACACAGATTCATTCAGTAACATATCCACCCGCTGGTTAATCGGCCTGAAATCAATGTTAAATTTAACTTGAATGATCTGAGCGTATCTTTTTGCAACGGTTGTTAGTAACGAGAAAAATTGTTCATCTTTCCCTTTTCCTTTTCGGTGAGCCGCTAATTCTTTTTCCAGTTTAAAAATGTTGAGTAATTCATTAAGGGCGTTTCTTTCGCTGGTTAACCGGTTGATTTCCACCGGATATTTTTTAATGGATTTATCCAGATACAACATCTGGTTATTAAGTTCGAAAATGGCTTCTTCAAATTGTTCTTTTTTTAATAGTTCAAAACTATGATAGTAACGAGAAGCCGCATACAGGCTTTCATAAGAAATGGTTGCATTCGGATTATGCTTTTCGCTCAGTTCAATCGCTTTTTGATAATAATGGGCCGCCAACCAGAAAGTATCCTGTCCGTGTTTTTTAACCGTCGCTTCCATAAAATATGGTTCCTGCGGGATTCGGTTCCAATAAATAAAGGCGATCCAGAAAGCTATTTTATGACTATCCGGATTATGTTTCAATCCCTCTTCTTCCATGAATTTAATTGACCCGTTTATCCAGTCCCATTGTTTTTCAAGAGTTTCTTCCTGATTTGATATGTTATAAGCCATATTCCACCCGTTATAAGTCCAGACTTCCTGCATCCTCGGTTGTAACAAGGCAATCAACTGTAATAAAGTCCTGATTTCTTCAAATTTTTTATCTTCCTGGAGGTCGGAAGTTTTCATCCATAAGTAATCAACAATCAAAGGACGGAAACCACCTAATAAAGTTCCGGCCAGGTACTGGGCTAAATAATCAACCGGCGGGAGAGTTTTAAAAGGATTAACCCGAACAATTTCCGCGTGTTCCGGGCGTTTATTAATAATGAATTGTAACGGCGCCTGGACTAAAAATAATGCCATCAGGCCCAAAGAGATAAATAAATTATGGGGAGTCATTTTTATTTTCATAATTATCCGAGGGGTCAATTAAACTGCTTCGTTAATAAACTTATCCAGCCAATTATCAATGCAACCAATCCGTAAATAGCCAGATAAAATAACGCCGGTCCAAAAAGGCTTAAAGGAACAGCTGTTTCTTTTAAGAGATAATCCATCCCGTCAAAAACAGCAAAATCAGGTAAAATTTTTAGGGCAATATCTAAATTAAATT
>CAKKQI010000140.1:0-968 GCA_919901895.1 Candidatus Brocadiaceae bacterium
TCAATTTCAAACGGGAAAGAATTGAACTTTGGAGCCGTTTGGGGGCCGGTTCCAGTTCGATGCAAACACCGTCAACGCGATAACGAATTCTTACTTTATTTTCCATTGGTTCCACGTGGATATCGCTGGCGCGCAGACGCACGGCTTCGGAAATAATATGGCTGACCAGTCTGATAACCGGTGCTTCATCCTCAACTTTTTCGTCGGCTTCGCCGGTTTCCCGGAGCGAAACATCGCCGTCCTGTATCTGGCCTAAAATAGAGGTCAGATCATCGGCGGTGGAGCCGTAATATTTGGAAAGGGATTGGATGATTTCTTCCCTGGTTGCCAGGACGCATTCCAGGTCGGCATTAATGATAAAGCGCAGATTATCAAGAGTAAAAATATCAAGCGGGGAACTGGCGGCGATGGTTAATTTTTGGCCTTTTTTCTTAACCGGTATAATTTTATGTTCCAGCGCAATAGCTTTGGGCACGGACTGAATCACTTCCGGTGGAATGGTGCCGGTGCTAATCCGGACAAAAGGCAGATCGGCTTGTTTAGCCAGAGCGGCGGTTAACTGGTTTTCGTTAACCAGTTTTTGTTCCAGCAGGATTTCTCCGATTTTATTGCCCGGGTTCTGTTTCTGATGTTCTAATATTTCCAGCAGTTTGGGGCGGTTAATCGCCTTCATCTCAATCAGAATTTCACCGAGCAGTTTTTTCTTTTTAGCCATAAATAATAAAATAAATTTTATTTATAATAACACCACAATATTTATATGTCAATACAAAAAAAGATACGTGATTTTTATAATTTGGCTAATTTCCGCGCCAGCGCCTGGGCGGCAATGATAACCGGGTCCCAGATATCCGCGACCGGCGGTGAATAGCAAAAATCGGACCGGGTCAGTTCTTCCACAGTCATTTTTTGTCCGATGGCTAAGGCCATGGTATTTATCCGCGGGCCGACGGAAGTTTGGCTGAGTA
>CAKKQI010000140.1:978-2340 GCA_919901895.1 Candidatus Brocadiaceae bacterium
AAGTTGATGTGTTTTTTTATCGGCAATCAGTTTGACGTGAATATCAACTCCGCCCGGGTAATAATGCGGCAGTGAAGGGTATTTGATTGTCATAGAAACCGGATGAAATTTTTCCGGATGGTTTTTTCGCAGGTATTCTTCGGTAAAACCAACGCTTCCGATTTCCATTCCAAAGACTTTAAGCACGGCTGAGTTTAAAACAGGCGGCGCTTTTTGATCGCCACCGGCCGCATTAGTTCCGGCCACCACACCCTGCCGGGCGGCAATCGTTCCCAAGCCAATTACAATCGGTTCGTTGGTAATGGCTGATGTAACTTCAGCGCAATCACCGGCCGCATAAATATTATTAATGGCTGGTCCGCTGAGGAGGCAGGCCTGTAAATGGTTATTCACTTTTATGCCGCCGGTGATTCCTATCTCCAACCCGGCTTCTTGAGCCAGGCGTATTTCCGGTTTTACCCCAGTCGCTACCACCACTAGCTCGGCCGGGATTCGATCATCTTTAACCGATACTTCTTTTGCTTTAATCTCTGTTACTGATTTTTGCTCAATAATGTTAATACCCTGGGAATTCAAATACTGCTTGATGAGTTGGCCGATATCAGGGTCAATGGTTCGCCACATCAGCCGGACGACTTCAACCAACGTTACGGCGTAACCTTTAGATTTTAAGGCCTCAGCGAGTTCAATCCCGATAAAACTGGCCCCGATGACCACCGCATTTGTCTGATGACCGATGACCGATGACTGATGATTAATAATCCGCTGGGCATCATTAATAGTGCGCAGGGTGAAAACATGCGGTAAATCAACGCCGGTGACGGGCGATTTAACGGACGAGGCGCCGGTCGCGATCACCAGGGAATCATAATTATAATTGCGAAATTCGGAATGGGGAATGCGGATTTCAGTAATAACTTCTTTAGTTCCAGGATTAATTTTAACAACCGGACTATTTTTAATATGTACGATTTTCTGCTGGCGGAAAAATTTATCGGAAAAAACTATCAGATTTTCCAATTCCGGAATAATACCTTTAATGACGAAAGGCAGTCCGCAGCGGGAATAGGTGGGGAAAGGTTCCTGTTCCAGGACCGTAATTTCTGCGGTGCGGTTAATCTTACGGGCCGTTAGGGCCGCCGAAGCGCCGGCTGTTCCGCCGCCGATTATTACAATTTTTTTAGTCATTTTTTATGCCACCGAAGCACCAGTTCCCGGGCGGCTTTGACTTCATCCAGCCGCTTAACCGGCCTGGTCTGCGGAGCTGATTTCACCAGTTCGGGATTTTTTTCGGACTCTTCGGCAATTTTAATCATTGCTTCAATAAAGGGTACACTCGTTGCCGGATACTTCATGCATTTG
>CAKKQI010000140.1:2350-5258 GCA_919901895.1 Candidatus Brocadiaceae bacterium
CAGCGTTTCTTTGGATTCAGTTTCGGTCGGTTCAATCATCAACGCCTCATGGACAATCAGTGGAAAATAGATGGTGGGCGGGTGGAATCCGTAATCAAGCAACCGTTTGGCGATATCCAGCGTTTTTACGCCTGATTTTTTTAATTGCCATTCACCCGTTAACACGCACTCGTGCATACACCGGCGGGGGTCCCGATTAGGTCGGGACTCTCCCGATTGGGTCGGGACGGAATTTATCCCCCGATGTAATATCGGGGGACTGTCGTTTCGCGCTGTCGCTGCGCAGGCTAATCGGTAATATTGTTTCAATCGGGCGGCGATATAATTGGCATTCAGGACCGCCATTTCGGTTGATTTTTTTAATCCTGCTGCGCCTAACATTCTTATATATATGTAAGCCCTCAGGGCGACGCCAACATTGCCATAAAACCCTTTAATGCGGCCGATTGATTGGGGACGATTATAGTCCAATGTGTAGGTAATCGGTAACCGGTGATCGGTAATCGGTGTTGTTTGTTCTCTTCTCGTTACCGGTTGCCGGCTGTGTTTTTTAATTAAAGGTACGGGCAAATAAGGAGCTAATTTGTTACAGGCGGCTACCGGGCCGGAACCCGGTCCGCCGCCGCCGTGCGGCGTAGCAAAAGTTTTATGAAGATTAAAATGTAAAACATCCACCCCGAAATCAGCCGGCCGGGCCAGACCCATTAAGGCATTAAGATTGGCTCCGTCCATATATAAAAACGAGCCGTTTTTATGCAACAGATCGGAAATTTCTTTAAGATTTTCATCAAACAAACCCAGGGTGTTGGGAATAGTTATCATCATCGCCGCCGTTTCCGGATTTAATTTTGATTTTAAATCGTTCAAATCAATATTGCCGCAATCATCAGATTTGATTTCTACCGGTTCATATCCGCAAAAAACCACGCTGGCTGGGTTAGTTCCGTGGGCCGAGTCCGGAATCAGGACGTATTTACGCGGGTTTCCCCGGGAGTGGAGATAGGCCCGGATAAGTTTTAAACCGGTGAATTCACCGTGCGCTCCGGCGGCCGGTTGTAAGGTAACTTCGGCTAATCCGGAAATTTCCTTCAAGTATTCGCCCAGGTGATAAAGAATCTCTAAAATTCCCTGGGCCGTTTCCTCCGGCTGATAGGGATGGAGCCGGCTGAAACCGTTCAAAGCCGCCAACGTTTCGTTTATTTTGGGATTGTATTTCATCGTGCAGGAACCGAGCGGGTAGAATGAATCATCCACGCCCATATTTTTTTTGGAAAGATTAGTATAATGGCGGACTACGGTTAGTTCGTCTGCTTCCGGTAGTTCCGGCGGCGTGGCCCGCCGGTATTTATCCGGAATAAGTTTTTTAATGTCTTGGGCCGGTACATCAGAAAGTGGTAAGGAACAACCCTGCCGTCCCGGTTTGGATTGTTCAAAGATTAGTTTGGTCATAAAAATTTCAGGGACTAAAATTTTTATTTATAAACACTTAACCAGTTTATCAATTTGTTCTTTGCTATTCATCTCTGTTACGCAAATGAGCATCGCGTTTTTGAGTTCAGGATAAAAGTTTTTCAGGTCCAATCCGCCGATGATTCCATTCTTAAGTAATTTTTTATTGATAACGGATGGTGGTTTAGGGCACTGAACAACAAATTCATTAAAAAATGGAGCGACAGTCTCCCGGTGGACATCGCGGGAACCTAATCGGGACGGAGCGCTGAACAAGATTTTAAATCCCTTCAGGTTGCTTATTTTTTCAGCGGCGTAATGGGCTTTCTGGAAACAGAGTTGCGCAATTTGTTGGAGGCCCTGTTTTCCTATCAGTGATAAATAAATGGCCGTCCGCAGGGCGCAGAGGGCTTCGTTGGTGCAGATGTTGGAAGTGGCTTTGGCGCGGCGGATATGCTGTTCCCGGGTTGAAAGAGTGAGAACAAATCCGCGTTTTCCCTCGGTATCAGTCGTCTGGCCCACCAACCGGCCCGGCATCTTGCGAACATATTCCGGTCTGGTAGCGAAAAAACCGATATGCGGTCCGCCGAAATACATTTCGTTGCCAAAAGGTTGTCCCTCGCCGACTGCGATATCGGCCTGGTAATCACCGGGCGGTTTCAATAATCCCAGCGAAACCGGGTTAACCACCGCGATAAAAAGCGCGCCGGATTGATGAACCGGTCCTGAAATTTCCGCCATCTCTTCAATCAACCCGAAAAAATTAGGATTCGCTACTGCGACACAGGCGGTTTCGGAATTAATGATTTGTTTTAAACTAGGTAGATCGGTTCGCCCCTCACTGAAAGGAATGGTGATTAATTCCGCCTCCAGGTCTTTCAGGTAAGTTTGCACCACCTGCCGATATTCAGGGTGAATAGTTTGTGACAGCAGAACTTTTTTCCGGCCGGTAACGGCTAAAGACATTAAAACAGCTTCGGCTAAAGCCGTGGCTCCGTCATAGACCGAGGCATTCGCGACTTCCAGCGCGGTCAGTTCGCAAATCATCGTTTGATACTCAAAAAAAGCCTGCAGGCTTCCCTGGCTGGCTTCGGCCTGATAGGGCGTATAGGAAGTATAAAACTCGCTCCGGCCGGCCAGATGGTTCACCGCGGCGGGGATAAAATGATGGTAACAACCGGCGCCGAGGAAAGAAGGCATTTGGGAGACGGCAATATTTTTGTCGGCCAATGGCTGAACGTGTTCAACTATTTCCGGTTCAGACATAGCCGGTGGCAGATCCAACAATTTTTTTAATTGCCATTCTTGAGGGATGCCCTGAAAAAGTTCTGGGATGGATTTCACCCCGATGGTTTCAAGCATTTCCTGGATGTCTTGTTCGGTATGGGGAAGGTAGTTCATATCCTTCATTTTTTCACGAAAGTGCCGCCGTTTTGCTCGGCCAGCGCTTTTAAAAACT
>CAKKQI010000141.1 GCA_919901895.1 Candidatus Brocadiaceae bacterium
TCCCTGAAATGAGCGCCATAATCGGTCCTCCGGCGCCGTCTGGCGCCGTGCTGACCGGGCGGAAGGGCATTTCTTTCAAAAGTGCATTTAGGCGTATCGCAGCGGGCGCCCTTTAAAAAAAGTTTCATTCCTTCGGTTCGGCAAAGTTTACATTTACTTCCGGTTTCCCTAGCCATTTTCTATTTCTCCTTCTACTACCGATTACACAGATTTAATTCGTGTCGCCTCATCGGCGACCCGCCGAAGAGGCGGGTTATCTGTGGTTAAACACGTCTTTTCTTTCTCGGGCGGCAACCGTTATGCGGCAAGGGGGTAACATCCTCAATGGCTTTAACATGAAGTCCTGAATCCTGGAGCGAACGGATGGCCGCCTCGCGGCCCGAGCCCGGACCTTTAACCCTGACCTCAATTTCTTTTACGCCGTACTTACGGGCTTTTTCAGCTAAGTTTTCAGCGGCCTTTTGCGCGGCAAACGGTGTGCTTTTTCGCGAGCCTTTATAACCAATCATTCCGGAGGAAGCCGTACAAAGAGTTGCCCCGGCCTGGTCGGTTAAAGTAATAATCGTATTGTTAAAAGTTGATTTAATATGGGCGATTGCCTTGGCGACCAACCGTTTAATTTTTTTCTTGGGTGGTTTAACTTTTATCTGTCCACCTTCTTCCGGTGTTTTCTTTTCCTGGGGCGCGCCGTCCATTACGACCATTGTTTTTTTAGAACCCATTAATTACCTCCTCGTGGCGCTTTAGCGCCGCTTGATAAAATTTTTTAGCAAAAATTTTTATATTTAAGTCTTTTCTTTCGTCATCTTTTTGCCGGCCACGGTTTTCCTCGGCCCTTTGCGTGTCCGGGCATTAGTTCTGGTGCGTTGACCGCGGACCGGCAGTCCTTTGCGGTGTCGTAAACCGCGATAAGAACCGATATCTTTAAAACGCTGGATATTCCGGGTAATCTGACGGCGTAAGGCCCCTTCCACCATATAATGCTTGTCAATAATGGTGCTTAAACGGCTGACCTGATCTTCGGTCAGGTTTTTTACCCGGATATTCTCATCAATCAGGGCTTCCTGTAAAATTTTCTGCGAAATGGCTTTGCCGACGCCAAAAATATAAGTTAATCCGATGACGACTCTTTTATTAGCCGGAATCTCAATTCCTGCAACACGGGCCATAGACTAAATCTCCTTTGTTAATGATTATTCGCCATAGGACGAATCCGTCCCCGCTTGGGCGGGGCGGACACAGATTTTAAAACTACGATGACACAGATAAATATCTTCTATCTTAATCTGTGTCAGTCCTGCCAAGGCAGGACTGATCAGTCCTTCGGCTGGTAATCTAATTAAAATCAGTGTAATC
>CAKKQI010000142.1 GCA_919901895.1 Candidatus Brocadiaceae bacterium
CCCCCCCCCCCCTAAAACGACCGGAATCCAGCATAGAATAATGGTTGTAGGGCAGGCAGTTTTATCACGGAATAATTCTTCACCACACATTCGTTTCACTCAGTGTAAACTCCGGGAACGAATTTAGACCTGATAAGAGTCTGTTGCATAAACCTTATTTTAGGGAAAGAAGTCACTTATATTGATTTCTACTGCAAATAAAGGCACTTTTGTCTGGAAAAACCGATTTATGCAACAGGCTCATAAACCCCGTTATAAATAGGAAACTTTTCCCTTAATATCGAAACCTCTCCGGCGGGCTTCTTCCACTATAATCTTTCCTGGCACGGCCAGTTCCACCGGCCAGACCCCGGACGGAATCCTTGCCTGCGCCGCCAGAATTGTTACAATGGAAGCATGCCAACCGGTCAATTTTTGCATTGCGGTAAAACCGGTCAGAGCGTCATAGTAATCAATTAATTCTACAAAAGCCGCGGCCGGCCGCCCGTTTTTTTTACCGACGCACTTTATCCGCATTACCCCAATATCACGGACATCGGAATTGGTAATCTTCGACTCAAGTAAGGTATGAAATACATCACGCGGAATAATCTTCACTTTGCCAACCTGAACCGGCTTCTGTTCCAGGAGTCCCAGTTGGGCAAATGCTTTAAACTGCGCCGCATGACCTGGATAACGAAGTGTTTTATTTTCCAGCCGTTCCAGTTTACCCTGGAAAGTCCACGGTGCGGTGGAAAGTCCGCCGGAAGTAACAAACGCCTCTAACCGGCCCGCCCAAGGCGAGGTTCGCCCCGCCTTATCGGGGCGACCGGCCAGCGCCGGAAAATTAAGTTGCTCAGATCCTTCAAAACACGGCACCTCGGTAATTTTACCGTTACGTAAAAAATAGGCATTACCGGAGTATTCATTAGTCAAACCGGCGATGCTGAATAGCAACGAATAATTCCAGGGCGGAAGCGGGTTCTGAGGCAATCCCCCATCCCAGATGTAAACCTCACGCGGTTTATCCAACAACGACATCGCATAAACGGCCAGAGAAATATTCAGTCCCGGACCCATTCCGCAATCAGGCACAATGCTGACCCAGGCCTTTTTGGCCCGGGCCTTTTGTTGTAATTGCTTCCGGACGATGCCGGTATTCCCGCCGAGGTCAGTCATATGACATTTAAGCCGAATCGCCAGATTGGTGATAGCCGGATTGAAAGAATAATGAGCCGCGCTGATGAAGGCGTTTATGCCTTTAAGAATTGAGGCCAGTTTCCCGGTATTAGTAATGTCAGACTGGAAACCTTTGGCAATTTTACAGCCGACTTGTCCCGCTGAAGGCGGGAGTAATTTATTAATTCGGTCGGCTCCGGCGCGGGCTGATGAAAGATTAATATCAATCAACCGGATTTCTTCAGCCCGGCCGAATTTAGCCAGGTCATAAGCCGCGGCAATCCCCTGCCGACCGGCCCCTAAAACAGCATAACGATATTTCATAATTCCTAACCACTGATCCCGCCAAGGCGGGACAGATTTTAAAAAGATTACCCGGATTAAAAAATTAGAACTTATCTTTCCGGTAAACTTTTCCCCTTTTAATCATTATCTCCACCGCATTATGGCCAATCCGGTAAATGACATCTTCAAAAGTCGGCAGATTCCAAATCTGGATATCAGCCAGTTTGCCCGGCTCCAGTGAACCGCGGTCTGATTCCAACTGCAATGCCTTGGCTCCACCCATGGTCGCAGCATAAAGGGCTTCAGCCGGCGAAAACTTATACAACCGGCAGGCCAGTTGCATTACTATCTGCATTGATTCTGTCCAGCAACCGGGACACAGGTCGGTGGCCAGCGCCAGCGTCATTCCTTCATCCATCATGGCCCGGGCCTCAAAAGGTTTCTGATGGCCCACGGCAAAATCAAGCGCCGGCATGACCACACCCACAATACCGGCTTGGGCTAATTGACGCATTTCCAAACAGGTCGTGTAGTTCAGATGGTCTGCAGAAACTGCGCCTAATTCCACCGCTATTTTTGCACCGCCGATATTGGCATAACCATCAAGGTGGATTTTCGGCTTAAGCCCGACTTTTTTCCCTGCCTCTAAAATCAGACGCGACTGCTCCGCCGAATAATATCCTTCATCACAATAAACGTCATTGAATTCCGCTAATTTTTCCCGAGCCACTCGGGGAATCATTTCATTTATGATTAAATCAACATACTTTTCGCGCGGTAATTCAGGCGGAAAATCATGGGCTCCCAGAAAGGTACTGATGATATCAACCGGTTGAGTGGCTTGCAAACGGCGGTTTACCTCAAGCATTTTAATCTCTTCGGCTGTGCTTAACCCGTAACCGCTTTTACTTTCCACCGTGGTGGTGCCGGAAAAAAACATACCCTGTAACCGTTCAGACGCCGAGGCGGTTAACTGTTCAACTGTTTCTTTTCTGGTCATCTGCATCGTCGCGATGATGCCGGAGGGTATGCCCAGTTTTTTAACTTCAGCCGCGTTCATCGTCATCCGGGCGGCGTATTCCTGCACACGCGACCCGCCGAAAATTAGGTGCGTATGACAATCCACAAATCCCGGCGTCACAATTTTACCAACAGCATCAATTATCTTTGCCGAACTGGTATCAAACTGTTTTTTAATTTCTTCAAGCGGACCCACGGCCAGGATTTTCTCACCAGTAATAGCAATCGCCACACTTTTTTTCCGGCCGATTAAATCCTTGCCACTCGGAATACAGGTCAACACCTCGGTCGCATTAGTAATAAGTAGGCTTGCGTTATTCATTTATAAATTTTATCCAGCTGGCTTTGAAGCACACCGGACACCTCATTTGACAGAAATTTCCATTACTATCCTAACTCCGGATATCGTATCGTGATATTATAGACAAATTAAAGGATATTTCAACGTTTTTTCAAAATATATCATTTTTCTTGAACTATTTTAATTCGCGTGATAAAATTTAAAATACAATAACGGGATAGGGTATTCCGTATAGTAATCGTTAAACGAGAATAGGAAATAAAAATGATTTTCTACGAGGAGATATTGAGGGCTTTTCAAAAACAAAAAGTAAAATATGTGCTTGTCGGCGGGATTGCCGTTAATCTTCTTGGCTCAATGCGCAGCACGGCCGATTTAGATATTCTTGTTGAAATGAGTGATGATAATCTTAAAAAGATTGTCAATATTATGAAAAAATATGGCTATCGCGTAAAGCAACCGGTCGACCCGATGAAAATTGCTGATAAAAAAACTAGAGAAGATTTGATTAAGAATAAAAATATGAAAGCCTTTAATTTCTATAAAGAAAAGGAACTGAAAGAAGTTGATATAATTATAGAATCTCCGGTATCTTTTAAAGAAGCCTGGAAAAAACCTGTCCGCATTAAAATTGGTGATTTAATCTTGCCGGTTATTTCTATAAACAAACTAATCAAAATGAAGGAAAAAACAGGACGAACAATTGACCATCTGGATATAGAAGAATTAAAAAAGATAAAAAAATTAAAGAGAAATTTATGATTTTTGAATGGGAAACTGAAAAAGAACGTCTTTTGAAATTTATAAAAATACCTCCAAAGAAAAAATTAGAGTGGCTTCGTCAGATGAATGAATTTATTGTTAAATCTTCGTCAAAACGCGATAAGTTAATTCGTTGGAAACTAAGGAAAATCCTTTAGGTTTTAAATTTCTTTCGGATTCGCTCCCACTTGGGGCAGGATTATTCTGTCGCTCCGCCCGCGACGGCCAACCACACTTTCCTCCGGACCAAAAGTCGCCTTCTGACTCCACCAGAGCGGTATCTTAATTTTTTCTTTGGTCAGCGGTCCTTTACCATTCGCCACTTGGCGAGCCATTTTATATCCGGCCTGGGCATGACGCACCACCCCAATCCCGGAATCAGTTGTCATACAGGCCTCTAATCGCAAATCTGCCTCTTTGCTTCCGTCGGCAATCATCGTTACGCCGGTATGCACGGCCTCACCCATAGAATAATTGGCCTGAATCGCCACCAAGTCCGCCATCGCCGCGGTATTAAGCAATCCATTAAGATACGGCCAGTCGGAAATCAGGTCGCCGCCGTCTTTCATCTTTTCCGATTCAAAAGTCGGATTGACAATGGAACCGGAATCAAGATTATCACGCGAAAAACCAACCGGACCGGCCAGTTTACCTTTACGAATCATTTCGTTCACCTTCAAAGCAAAGACCTTGCGTTCGCCAAATCCTAAATAACAGACCCGGGCCGGCAAGGCCTCAATCGGCAACGTCTTACGAGCGATGTTAATCCACTTGACCGTCGTCTTATCATTCGGAAACATTTTTAAAACTAAATCATCCATCTTAGCCAGGTCGTCGGCTTCACCGGAAAGACAGGTCCAGCGGAACGGACCGCGTCCGAGTTGGAATAACGGCCTGATATAAGCCGCCACAAAACCGGGAATCTTCATCGCCTGCTTTTCCGGCATACCGGCATCCCGGCATTCTTTGCGGATACTGGTTCCGTATTCAAAAACCTGAACACCTTGCTCATAAAAATCAATCATTGCTTTCAACTGTTTTTTCATTGACTCCCGGGCTTTTCGCAAATAGAGAGACCGGTCTTTGGCGCGGAGTTCGGCGGCCTGCTCGGGCGTATAACCGGCCGGGATATACGAAAGCGGGTCGTGACAGGGACACATCTCGCTGATGATATCCGGCCGCCAGCCCAGTTTCAGCGCCTTAGGGAAAAGTTCAGATGCGTTACCGGGCACGCCGATACCAATTACTTTTTTCTCGGCCTTGGCTTTTTCGGCTATTTTAATCGCTTCTTCCAGCGAACCGGCCCGGGTATCCAGAAAACCGCGTTCCAGGGCGCGCTGGATAATTTTTTCGTTGGCATCAACAATCACAGAAACTCCGCCGTGCATCGTCATCGCCCGCGGCTGGTTGCGACCCATCCCGCCTAACCCGGCCGTGAAATAGATCCGACCGGCCAGCGAACCGCCGAAATGCTGCTCTCCAACCGCGCCCAATGTTTCAAAGGTTCCCTGAATCACCCCCTGCGTTCCGATATACTCCCACGGACCGGCTGTGTACTGGGCAAACATCGTCAGGTTCTTATCCTGCAAATCATAAAATATCTCCCAGGTGGCTTTCATAATATTGGTATTAGCCATTAAAACGCGCGGGGCCAGGCGGTGGGTTTTAAAAATCGCCACCGGCATCCCGGACTGAATCACTAACGTTTCATCGTTTTCTAATTCTTTTAATGATTTTACGATAGCGTGATAACTTTCCCAGTTCCGGGCGCATTTACCGATACCGCCGTAGATAACCAGCCGCTCCGGCGCCTCGGCGTTTTCCATATTATTTTCCAGCATCCGCAGGAGACATTCCTGCTTCCAGCCCCGGCAACGCAGTTTTTTACCGCGTTGGGCCTTGACGGAATACAAAACGTTATGTTTTAGTTTCATTTTCTAAGAACTCCTTTTTTATTCTTTCGGCGCAAGCCGGGCAATAACCGTGAGTAAACTCGGCTTCCGAATGACTTTCAATATAACTTTCCACTTTTTGCCAGAACCCTTTGTCATCGCGTATTTTTTTACAAGAAACACAAATAGGGATTAATCCTTTTAAAGTCTTGATGTTCGCAAGCGCTTCCTGAAGTTCTCTGAGAAGTTTTTCGCGCTCTGACTCTATTTTTTTACGAACGCTGATATCACGAATAATTCCGCTAAAAAACCTGCCCTGTTCGGTTTGCCATGAATCCAGCGATAATTCCAGGGGAAACTCTGTCCCATCTTTTCTTAAACCGGCTAATTCAAGCGTCCGGCCTAACACACGTGATTTGCCCGTTTGGTTCAGGCGGATTAGCCCTTGCCGGTGAGCGGCAATATACCGCTCCGGCATTAATAAGGTAATATTTTTAGATAGAACTTCTTCAGCGGAATACCCGAAAATAATTTGCGCCCCTTTGTTCCATAAAATAATATTACCGTTGAGATCAGCCAAAATAATGGCATCGCCGCTTGACTGGACCAGGGATCAAAACCGTTCTTCCTTTTCCTGAAGGGATTTATTAGCCGCCGTTAATTCCTGGGTTCGTTCAAAGACTCTGGTTTCTAACTCATCATGAGATTTTTGCAAAAATTCGTAAGCCTGTTTGCGACGCCCCATCTCGCGGACCAGTGGTTTAAACGAAAAGAAATAAATAATCGGAAAAACTAATATGCTCAGCAGTAAAGCATCAAGGAATGCTTCTTCCGTAAGCGAAAAAGTCGGCCGGAATGATAAAATAAACATTATCAGCGCTTCAGCGATAAAAATAGAAATTATCAGAATAATAAAAAGACGTAACGGGGTAGGATCTGCTTCGTTCGGCCGCACCGGTAATGGTTTGGAAACTGCCGGCTCTTG
>CAKKQI010000143.1 GCA_919901895.1 Candidatus Brocadiaceae bacterium
GAGCCGGAACGCAATTTGATTTCGGAGATTTCAGCGATTTTTTCAGCACTTTTTTTAGCGGCGCCGATACTTCAGATATTTTTGAATTTGGACACGACGGGATACCCCGGACGGCTCAGGCCGGCGGGTTCGGAACAAGAACCCAACCTCAGCGCGGAAGCGATCTAGAACAAACTTTAGATATAACTTTAGAAGAGGCCTTTAACGGCACCAGCCGTTCGCTCCGGTTACAAATTCCTGAAACTCAAACGACCAGACAGATAAAAGTTAAAATACCCAAAGGGGTAACGAACGGCTCCAGGATTAGATTAGCCGGACAGGGCCGGCCCGGACCATTCGGCGGCCCAGCCGGCGACCTTTATCTGGTAACTAAAATCGCGCCGCATCATTTTTTCCAGGTCAGCGAGCACGACCTTAGTTGCGAAGTACCGGTGCCGGATTACGACGCCCTGTTAGGAACCGGCCTAGAAATGCCGACCCTGGAAGGAAAAGTAAATCTCAAGATTCCGGCCGGCACCCAGGCCGGGACTATTTTAAAATTAAAAAATCAGGGATTGCCTTTTTCCGGAAACAAGAAACGGGGAGATCTTCTGGTCCGGGTGAAAATTATTATTCCCAAAAACCTCAGCGCTGAAGAGAAAAAATTAATTGAGGAATTCAAGAAATCGCGGGGAAACAAGGACGCAAAATAATTCGTAAGGAAAGATGGGGTAATGGAAAACTGGAATAACGGAAATCCCGAAGTCCGTTATCCCATTATTCCGCTATTCCAACATTCCTGAGGAGGAAACGATGTCTTATTTTTTTAAGGCCGATGAAATATTCCAGACCGGAGTTCAGATTGAGCAAAACGGGATTAAGTTTTACCAGCGGTTAGCTGACTTAACTAAAGACGCTAAAATAAAACAAATCTATGAATCATTACGCGATGCCGAAAAAAATCATGTGGAGGTTTTCCGGAAACTTCTGAAAGAAGTAGCCAGTCAGAAAGGCGCCCTGCAATCGGTTAAAGATTTTCCGGAAGAAGACACGACTTATCTTAAAACTATGGCTGATAACAATGTTTTTACCGGGAAAATTAACCTGGATGAAATTTCCCGAAAAATTAAATCCACCAAAGACGCGGTTAACCTGGCCCTGGACTTTGAAAAATCCAGCGTTCTTTTTTATACCCAGATGAAAAAGTTCACCCGTCCGGAACTGGGCGAACAACAGATTAATAAATTAATCAAACAAGAAGAAGAACATATTAGAATTTTAAATGACCTGTTGAAAAAACACGAATAGACACGAATTCAGAATGCGAATGAATCACGAATTAGAGTAAAATTCGTGTTAATTCGTGTATCAGGAGGTAATCGATGAAACTGCTTGATTTAATTAATTCCAAAAAAGCCCGGATTGGCATTATCGGAATGGGTTATGTCGGTCTGCCGCTGGCCCGAGTTTTTTCACTGCGCGGATTTAAAGTTACCGGATTTGACATTGATTCCAATAAAGTCCGGTTATTAAACAAGGGGAAAAGTTACATCAAACATATTTCATCAGAAAAAGTCCGTGAAATGCAAAAACACAACTTTACCGCCACGATGGATTTCAAGAAATTAAAAAATATGGATGCCGTTATTATCTGTGTGCCTACCCCCCTGACCCAGATGAAGGACCCGGATATGTCCTTTATTGTCAATACGGCTGAGATGATTTCCCAACATTTAAGAAAAAACCAACTGGTAGTTCTGGAAAGCACGACGTATCCCGGCACAACCGATGAAGTGGTCCGGCCGATATTGGAAAAATCAGGGCTTAAATGTTCCCGTGATTTTTATCTGGCTTTTTCACCGGAACGCGAGGACCCGGGAAATCCTCATTACTCCACGGAAAAAATACCGAAAGTGGTCGGCGGGATCGACCGGACCAGCGCTCAACTGGCTCAGAAATTATACGAAAACGTGGTGACCAGAGTGGTGATGGTTTCATCAACCCAGTCCGCCGAGGCGACCAAACTTCTGGAAAATATCTACCGGTGCATTAATATTGCACTGGTCAACGAATTAAAAATTTTATTTGACCGGATGGGAATAGATATCTGGGAAGTAATCAACGCCGCGTCCACCAAGCCGTTTGGGTTCCAGCCGTTTTATCCCGGGCCGGGACTGGGCGGGCACTGCATCCCGATTGACACCTTCTATCTTTCCTGGAAGGCCCGGCAATATGACCTACCGACCAGGTTTATTGAATTAGCCGGCGAAATTAACACTAAGATGCCCTATTATGTGATTCAAAAAATAGCCGAGGTTCTCAATACCAGGCAAAAAACCATTAACGGAGCCAGAGTTCTGGTCTTAGGCGTAGCTTATAAAAAAGACGTGGATGATATGAGAGAATCACCGGCCATCAGGGTGATTGAACTTTTACAGGAAAAAGGCGCCCGGGTTTGTTATCACGACCCATACGTCCCAAAATTCCCGCGGATGAGAGAACATAAAATCCATCTGGCCTCCCAACCACTGACGGCTAAATTATTGAAAGAAAATGATTGCGTGGTTATCACCACCGACCACAGTTCGCTTGATTACCAGTGGGTGGTCACCCACGCCGGATTGGTAATTGACACGCGGAATGCGACCAAGGACGTAAAAACCAACCGGCAGAAAATTGTCCGGGCGTAAGTTTTTCCTCTACTATGTTATAACTCAATCCGCCTAAGGCGGATTGATTATCTCAACTCCGTTCCTTCAACCAGCAAATCAATGTATTCCTTAAAGTAATATTTCTGATTCCTTTTCTTGCCGGCCGGTTCGGTGATTATCTGCAAATCAATAAATTTCCTGATAATACTCTTGGCCGCATTGTAGGTTACTCCGCAAAGTTCCGTGGCTTTATTAACCGAAAAAATCGGGTTGATATAGATTTTATCAAGTAGTTCTATTGACTTGGCTGAATATCTGTGCATAGACGAGCGCACTAATTCTAAATTCTTTTTCTGTAAGATGCCGATTTTATTGGTTAACTCTATGGCATTATTTGAGGTCTCTATAATACCCTTGAGAAAAAACTTCAGCCAACCTTCCCAATCGCCTTCGGTACGCACAGCCATTAATTTATCATAGTATTCATTCTGGTTCTTCTTAAAATAATAACTCAGATACAACACCGGCTGGGAAATGATATTATTCAACGACAATATAAAGGTTATCAGCAATCGGCCGATACGGCCGTTACCATCTTCAAAAGGATGGATGGTTTCAAACTGGACATGCGCTAAGGCGTTTTCAATCAAAACCGGATATGCTTTTGGCTGATGCAGATATTTTTCCAGCGCATTAAGCGCCTGGTTCATCTCTTCAGGCGGTGGTGGAATAAATCGCGCGGTGGCCAATGTACTATTCTTGGAACCAATCCAATTCTGGCGGGTTCTGAACTCACCCGGATTCTGCGCTTCTCCACGCGTCCCGGTTAATAGAATCCTATGTAATTCTTTGATTAACCGCAGGGACAGCGGTAGTTTCTTGGCTAATTCCAGGCCTTCATTAAGCGCCTGGATATAATTTAATGTAACCTTAATATCATCATCTGCCTTTCCGGCCAGAATATCTTCCTCTTTTTCAAGGATGTCTGATAAAGATGCCTGAGTTCCTTCAATCTGGGAACTCAAGACCGCCTCTTTTTTAACATACATCAAAACGAATAAATCCGGATTAGGAATATTCTTTATAGTGCCATCTAACCTACCGATTGCTTGGTCTGCCCGAGACAAAAAATGAGTAAGTTCCGTATCAAATTGCAGAGGTGGTTCGGGCGGTAACGGATTAGGTATAAATGCCTTGTAGGATAGATTACCTAATAATTGATCTTTATAATAACCAGATCTATTATTCATTTTACCTTATTCCTTATTGCACTTTAATGATATTATATGCAACAACATATCAGTTATTACATCTGACTGCAATAACTATATCATTATTACAGTTTATGTCAACAAAATGCAATAATATTTTCAATATTTGAACATACGGGAAAATGGCACAATAAAAGAAATTTTTCTCTAAAAAAGTAATAATTCCATATAAATAGGGTAATAATAAGCATATTTTACCCTATTTATTCATTCTATTCCCTATTTACGCCACTAATTTATTAAAAATGCCCAGGATTTCTTTTAGTTTCTTATCACTGAATAGCCGGGTGGCGGCATCGGCGCCGAACGAGGTTAAAAGACGGATCAAAGAAGTCGTTGTATTCTAGTGGAATAAGATTTATAATCTCAACGGCTTCTGCCAGGATTCCTTGAGCGAGCCGAGCGTTTCATTAATAACCGGCTGGCCGTTCAAACCTTTTATTTTAAGCCGTTTTTCAGATTGGACAGAACCGATTAGTCCGACCGGACAATCTTTCATCAACGTTTCAAACTCGGCCTGCAGCGCGGGCGGAACTTCAACGAGAAAACGCGAATTGGATTCGGAAAAAAGAATGACGTCATCACGGCTAACCGCATCGGTTTTAGGAACCCGGCTCAGGTCAATTTTTAATCCGAGCAAACCGGCGAAGGCCATCTCAGCCGCGGCCACGGCTAACCCGCCTTCGGAAAGGTCATGACAAGACCTGACACACCCCTTTTGCATTGTCTCAGATAAGGCCAGCATAATTTTTTTACCGAGGACTGCATCCACCTGCGGAACGTTATTCCCGACATATCCCAATAAACTGTAATAATGCGACCCGCCCAGTTCCGGTCTGGTTAAGCCGACTAAATACAACAGATTCCCCGGTTCTTTTAAATCCATAGAAATCACGTTACGCACGTCCGGGATAACCGAAATAGCGGAAATCAAAAGAGACGGAGGAATAACAATCGTATCGGGCTGCCCTTTTTTCCTTTTGGAGAGTTGATATTCATTATTAAGACTGTCTTTACCGGAAATAAACGGTGTGCCGTAGATTTTGGCAATATCATAACAGGCCTTAGCCGCGCGGACCAGCCCACCCAACCGGTCCGGTTTATTGGTATTACCCCAGCAAAAATTATCCAGCAGTGCGGTCTGGTTAAGATTTCCGCCGGCCGCCACAATATTACGCAGGGCTTCATCAATCGCCGAAGCGGCCATCTGATAAGGATCAATATCACCGTATTTCGGATTCATTCCGTTCGCCACCACCAGCCCGCGCGTTGAATCCAGCCCCGGCCGGAACACGCAGGCATCACCCGGCCCATCGTTATTAATACCCTGGAGCGGTTTCAGCACGCTGCCGCCCTGAACCTCGTGGTCATATTGCCGGATAATCCATTCTTTGCTGCAGATATTCCACATCCCCATAATTTTTTTCAGGGTTGCTCCATAATCTGAGGCCGTCTTTAATTTCGGTTCAGGATAATGCGGTCTTCGCCATTCGGCTTTACGGAAAAATTTCGGTAAGCCCTGATGAAGGAATTCCATTTCCAGTTCGCCCACTTCATAACCCTGGTATTTTAAAATTAATTTTTTGTCGCTCGTGAATTCGCCAATCACGGTTGCTTCCACATTTTCTCCGGCAAAAATATTCATCAGGGCATCTAAATTCTTGGACGGAACGGACAGAATCATCCGCTCCTGCGCCTCGGAAATCCAGATTTCCGAATAAGAAATCCCCTGGTATTTTAAGGGCACTTTTTCCAGATACACCACGACTCCGAGATTCTCGCCCATCTCTCCGATGGCTGAAGACAACCCCCCCCCGCCGCAATCGGTAATGGACGAATAAAGGTCCCGGTCGCGCGCCTGTAAAATTGTATCAAC
>CAKKQI010000144.1 GCA_919901895.1 Candidatus Brocadiaceae bacterium
GAGCCTCCCGCCATAAGGGCGAGGTTCGCCTTCGGGCGACGCCTTTGGCGGGACCTTTCGGGGTGGCTGATTCCGGGGAAAATGTTTTATCCCGCCCAGGCGGGCCGAAACGGTAAAGTCAGGTTTACCGACGCTGATAAAGGGTGAATGGATAGCCAGTATCCGCCGGACTAGGATAGGTTTATCTGAATTAATGCGTAACTTTATTCCCGCAATACAAATTGTTAAATTGTTGTTTGACATAATACACCAGCGGCGCAAGATAAGCAAAGAGTAAACCAATCATCCGCCCAAGCGGATTGTTTATCGGGAGATATAGACCGCATCGTTTTACGCCGATTACTTTACCGACCAGCGCCTCAACGCCGACGGCATTATCTGCGTGAAAACTAATGTCACCCTTAGTTCTTAATAACCACCGTCCATTTTTCATTATTTTATTTATCAAGCGGTGGGCAATGAACCCTTCCCTATTTTTAAAAATAATAATATCACCACCGCGGAGTTCGCCGGCCGAACAAAAAGCCAGATGCGCCAATCGTCCGTTTGATAGGGCGGGGGACATGCTTATTCCTTTAATTTTTATCCACATAAAAGTTACGAAAGCGTCACCGTGCGTTGTCCCTTAACACGGCTTTGTTGATTACCCTTGGAGCAGGTGCTGGTTGTGGCTTTACAACAGGTAGCCGCGCCGACTTCCAGTGCTTTAAGTCCTTTTAAAACAGGTTTGGCGTATGGTTTTTTAGGTTTTGGCATAATCTCTCCTATGTTATTATTACCTAATGTACTGCTATGTTAAACGGTTTTTCCTCTTGGATCGCTTCATAATGGGTGCGGGTCAGGTGTTTGAGCGTCGGGTAACATCCCCGTAAATCACCTGTTTCCAGGAGAGCCAATCCATGACACCGGCGGCAGGCCTGGACATACCGGCAATTCCGGCATCCGGCTATATCCGCATAGGTTTTCAAACCGGCTAACTCCTGCCTGATCGGGCTGTCCGCAAACCAGATTTTACGAAATGATTTAGTTTTGATATTACCCATCGGTTCCAGTAATTGCACGCAGGGGTAAACATCGCCGGTTGGGGCGATATAACAACCGATTTGCCCGGCTCCGCAGAGCGGTTTTTCGCCGGCTCCTTGAACCGGTGTTTCATCGTCCGGTGAACGGGCTGACTGACGGAGCACAAACCCGCCTAACTCTTTATCCGTTAATTGGTATTGCTGCACGCTTTTATCGCCATTATTTTTCGGGCTGATTTCCAAAGCGAAGTGATAATCGGCGCCTAACTTGTTGACTAATGATTCTATGGCATCGGCCTGGTGGAAATTATCTTTCATCAGGGTGGTTTTTAAGTCCAGACGAATATTGCGCCGCTGAAGCAACCCGACCGCTTTAATGGTTTTCCGGAAAGAGCCGGCGCGTTGGGTAATGGCATCGTGGGTTTTTTCGTCCGCGCCATAGATACTGAGTTCCACACCTAATGGTGAAAGTTCGGATAAGGCGTCTGCTTTTTCCTCATCAATCAGTACTCCGTTAGTAAAAATGGTTAAGGCAAAATGCCGGCGCCGGGCATAATGGCCGATCCGGAAAAAGTCCGGACGAAGCATCGCTTCGCCGCCGGAAAGCGTCAGGTAAAGCGAACCGATTTCAGCCAACTGGTCTAAAAGATTAAAGATTTCGGCGGTGGTTAATTCTGTCCCGGTCCATTCATTTGATAATCCCTGGCAATAACAATGGAGACACTCAAGATTACAACGGTAGGTCAGGTCCAGGTGAACCCAGAAGGGAATTTTTTTAGATTCTACTTTGCTGATGAAATTGTTAAACTGGTTAATGGACATAATTTATGAATTGGGTAGACAAAGCGACGGCCGTAATTTAGTCAATTGCCGATATAGTTCCCGCCTCATCGGTGGGTCGCCGAAGAGGCGACCCGTAGCTGCGCGACCTTCCGCAGTTGCCGGTTGAGATATCCCAGCCTTATCCGCCTTAGCCTGAAGCGAGTCCTTAGGGATAGCGATCCGTCTAAGGCGGACCCGACCTTTCGGGGATGGCTTCTTTATTAGTTAACTTATTTTTCATCAGGCGTAAATAAGTTTACCATTTTTGGCATAACTTATAATTAACGAATCACCTTTTTCCCATTCTTGGGGGGTAACACCAATGAGATCCATCGGATAATCCGGTACTTCCCAATGGGCATTTCCAAGTATCCGGGCTCTTTCAATTAAATTTCGTCCGGTAAAATCAGAAGAGATAAAAACTAAATCCAGGTCACTCTCTCTGTGATAATTGCCATCTGCCTGAGAGCCGAAAAGAACAACTTTTTCCGTTTTAATCTGCTGTTGAACTAATGCTCGGACCAGCCTTAAGACAATTTCCTTAATTCTTCTTTTGCCCATTTTAATCCTTCCTTGGTTTGTTCTAATATTTTCTTGGAGATTTTTCCGGTAAATACCTTTTGTAATTCTAAGAGTACACATCTGTGTCAGATGTCCAAGAAACCCTTTTAATTCTGAAGGAGGTTCCAGATTGATTCTGGTTGCCAAATTAATTAAATCGTGTATTTTGGGTGGTTCTGTTTTAGTTATTTCCCGATAGAGTCCCTTCAAAGCCTTTTCTACAGAGAGGTGGCACATAAATACGGTGTAGATATACCGGCCACTTTTAAACATTGCTTTTGCCGTGATAAAATCATAGTCTGATTGTCTAATCCATTCTTGAGTTTGTTTAGCCTGTTGATCCTTCATACCAGGTAATTATAGGCAGGTTGCTAAGATATGTCAAGACAAAAATTAGTGAGATTCTATTCATTCAGTGTATCACCATTAGCGCGGCCCTTAATGATGCAGAGCGTGTTTAAAAACTCTAACCGAGGGTAGGAGCAGGTCTCCTGACCTGCTCTCCTATTCAGTATGTTGAAAAACCCACCTCCGATGTTGTTGCGTCTTGGTAGCGGGGGGGGGTATCCTCGCCAATCTTTCATATAATCAGATTAAGGATAACCCCACCGGGGTGGGGTTGCCGCTACAGTTTACCCCGCCCCGCTCCCGCCACGGCGGGACGGGACGGTGATTTTTCAACAGTCTCAACCTGTTTGAATTATCTTATCTTCAACGCCGGGTCGCCTAAGATAATAAATGTCCTGATCACATTTTCCACTTTCGGTGTACTACCGATTAAACT
>CAKKQI010000145.1 GCA_919901895.1 Candidatus Brocadiaceae bacterium
AGGACGGAAAAATATCAATAATCCGGTTAAGCGTCTGGACGCAATCACTGGTATGCAGGGTCGCAAAAACCAAATGGCCTGTTTCAGAAACAGTCAGAGCCACTGAAGTAGTTTCCAGGTCCCGCATTTCACCGATAACTACGACATCCGGGTCCTGTCGCAAAACAGTTCTTAAAGCGGAGACAAAGCCCAGAGTATCTTTACCGATTTCCCGCTGGTTAACCAGGCAATTTTTGTGCTGATGGATATATTCAATCGGGTCTTCGATGGTAATAATATGACCAGGCGTAGTGTTATTTAAATAATCAAGCATCGCAGCAATGGTCGTTGATTTCCCACTACCGGTTGAACCGGTGACCAGAATTAATCCCCTTAAGGTATTGCACAAATCCTCACATATTTTTCGCGGTAATCCCAGTGTTTCAAAAGATTTAATTTCGTAAGGAATCAACCTCATGGCGGCTCCCACGGCCCCTCTTTGCATAAAGACGTTGGTCCGGAACCGCCCCAGGCCTTTAATCCCGAATGAAAAATCAAGTTCCAGTTCTTTTTCAAACCGGGCGACCTGGTTTGATTCCAGAATCCCATAAATAATTTTCTGGGTATCGGCTGGTTGGAACGTTTCGTAATCGGTTGAAACCAGGCGACCGTCAATTCTAATTCGGGGCGGGGAACCGGCCGTAATATGTAAGTCCGAACCGCCTTTTTTAACCAAAAGCGCCAACAATTCTTCTAATGATACCATAATGGTTTATTCCGCCTCCTCTTCTTTATCTTTTTTAAGCCGACCGACAATATCTTCCTGAATTTTGTGAGGAACGAGATCGTAATGAGAAAATTCTATGGTATAATGCCCTTCCCCGCCGGTAATGGAACGTAATTCTGTAGAATAATTAGCCACTTCCGCTAACGGAACCATCGCTTTAACAATCTGGTAATCTCCTAAACTATCCATACCGGAAATACGCCCGCGCCGGGAAGGCAAATCGCCGGTGATACTACCCAGGAATTTCGTCAGGACGCTTATTTCTATATTGACAATCGGCTCCAGCAAAACAGGCCTGGCATTTTTAACCGCAATCTGAAATGCCTTACTGGCGGCAATTTTAAAAGAGGCCTCCGAAGAATCAACATCATGATAAGAACCGTCAAAAACTGAGACCTGGATATCAACCATCGGATAACCGACTAACACGCCTTTTACCATCGTTTCTCTCACCCCTTTTTCAATGGCGGGAATATACTGGCTGGGAACGGAACCGCCAAAGATGTCATTCACAAAATTAAAACCCTGCCCATGGGGAAGCGGCTCAACCCGTAAATATACTTCTCCATACTGGCCATGCCCGCCGCTCTGCTTCTTATGTTTGTACTGCCCTTCGGCCTTCATCGTAACCGTCTCCCGGTAAGGAATTTTGGGTTGTTTGGTCAGCACCTGAACCTCATATCGTCGTTTCAACCGGTGAAGAACAATATCCAGATGCAAATTACTCATTCCGGTAACAACCAATTCATGAGTTTGGGGATCCCGGTTTATTTTAAA
>CAKKQI010000146.1 GCA_919901895.1 Candidatus Brocadiaceae bacterium
GGGGCCGTCAATATTCTTTTCCGTAAGGAAATCGCGGCCGCACCGGACCAGCAAAAATTACGCGAAGAAAAACTGAAAGAGTTTTATGATAAATATGTAAACCCGATGTATTCCGCCTCGCTGCAACATGTGGACGACATTATTGACCCGCGGAAAATACGGCTGACTTTAATCAGGGCTCTTGAAATTTCGTTGAACAAAATAGATGAACTACCCAAAAAGAAAATCGGCCTTACGCCGGTATAAAATTTTATGCAAACAAATTGGAGATATCAAATATGTCCGAAGAAAAAATAATCGCTCCGATGGTTGGAAAAGTTATTAAACTTAATGTGAAATCTGGAGACCAGGTGAAAATAAACCAACCGGTTGTTGTTTTTGAATCAATGAAAATAGAAATGGATATAATGACGCCGGTTGACGGGACAGTTAAAGAAATTAAAGTATCCCCTGGACAAGTAATCGAAGCAGAACAGGTACTGCTGACGATTGAAACATTGTAATTCATAATTCGGATATGGATGATAATTTAAAATTCGGTTTAGCTTTAGCCGTAATCGGCATGGGCGGCACGCTGGTTACCCTGTCGGTGCTGGGGTTGCTGGCCGGTTTGCTCAAAAAAATATTCCCTTTTTAATATTATGTTTGAGTCAGCTTTAAAAGGTTTCCTGGAAGGGATTAATCATTTTTCGGCCGGGCAGGCCGTAATGATTCTAGTCGGCATACTTTTGATCTATCTGGCTATCAAACACGGCGTGGAACCGTTACTTTTAATTCCGATTGGCTTTGGCGCGATTCTGGTAAACCTTCCGCTAACCGAATTAATGAAGGAATCTGAGATCTGGAACGAAAAAGGATTATTGAGAATTATTTATGAAGCGGGAATCCTGACCGAGATATTTCCCTGCCTGATATTTATCGGCATCGGGGCAATGGCCGATTTTTCGCCTCTTTTAGCCAACCCGCGAATTCTTTTTTTAAGCGCCGCCGGACAGTTCGGCATATTTTTAACGGTGATTCTGGCTCTACAATTAGGCTTTACTAAACTGGAGGCTTGTTCCATCGGAATTATCGGCGCCTGCGACGGTCCGACCTCAATCTACTTCTCATCGCGATATGCGCGCGATTTATTAGGAGCCATTTCCGTCGCGGCTTATTCTTATATGGCGCTGGTACCGATTATCCAACCGCCGTTGATGCGGTTATTAACCACCCGCAAGGAACGGACGACCAGAATGGATACCTTAAAAGTTTCGGTCTCAACGCCCGTAAAAATAATTTTCCCCATTGTCGTAACTATTTTTACCTGTTTGATTGCGCCCAAAGGGGCGCCGTTAATCGGGATGTTAATGCTGGGTAATTTTCTTAAAGAAAGCGGCGTGGTGCAACGCCTGGCCCAGTCTGCCCAGAATGAATTAATTAACGTTGTCACCTTATTATTGGGTATCTGCATCGGCGCCACGATGTCGGCGGATATATTTTTAAAAGAAACCACCCTTAAAATTTTCGCTCTCGGTTTAGTCGCAATTGTTCTTGATACAGTCTGCGGGGTGCTCTTAGGTAAAATAATGTATCGTTTCAGTAAGGGAAAAATTAATCCTTTGATTGGCGCAGCCGGGATTTCCGCTTTTCCGATGTCGGCCCGAGTGGTTCAACGAGAAGGACAACGGGCTGACCCGCAGAATTTCCTCCTGATGCATGCCGTCAGTGTCAATGCCGGCGGACAAATCGGCTCGGTCATGGCCGCGGCTATTATGCTTTCCACCCTCAGTGGAATGGGAATTATTTCGTAACCAAGGACATCCCTGATTCTTGAGTAATTACTTTAATCCTGATAGGAGAAAACCCACGCTTTCGCCTACCCAAAACAAAGGATACACTTGCTTAACCACCTCCGCCATAATTTTATTGACAGACCTGATGATAATTTATAATATATAAACATCTTTGGCGACTCGCAGATGAGGCGGGAGGAGTATTAAAATGAAAATAATTTCTATGCTTATGAAAACGGTAAACTGGATTGCGTCCGTCAGTCTCGGAGTTTTTGCTTTGATGTGGCTGCTTGATCGGGTTGATCTGGGGTGGGTCGGGCAGGTGGCGGCCCAGGTTAACGACTCCGGGGTTTCATCCCGGATTATCGGGGTGATTCTGGCCGCTTATCTGGTAATGTTTAATTTTTTATACGCTTTTGGCCGGATATTTACCAGAAGATATATCAGCCATATTAAACTCGGTATTGAAAGCGGTAATTTTTCTATTGCTATTTCGGCAATTGAAAATTCTTTGAAACGAGCGTTGAAAAAATTACCTGATATCAACGATGCCCACGTGCGAATTTATAAAGAACGGTCTAAAGTGGATAAACCCGTCCGGGTTTATACTACTTATTCGGCCTGGGACGGAACCAATATTAAAGAAGTGACGGATAAAATCCAGAGTGTGGTCCGGATGCGTTTCCAGGAAATCGTAGAAACTAAGGAACCGCCGGTTTTTGAAATTGTTCTGTATAATATCGTGGAAAAAGACCGCAAGAAAGTAGATGCTAAACGTTCCGAAAAAGAACTGGCGGAAAAAAAGATGTTCTACGGTCCGGAATACCCGATTGATTAACCCCTTTAGAAACAAATCTGTCCGGCATCTAAAACCGGCCCTTCCTTACAAATCATTGCGTAACGAGTAATCCCTTTTTGTTTTATTTTGCAAGCACAGGCGCGGCAAATGCCGATTCCGCAACCCATCCACGCTTCCAGAGAAATTTGACAGGCGACGCCTGTTTTAAACACTATTGGTTGAAGCGACCGGGCCATCCCGGTTGGTCCGCAGGCGTAAATCTGGATTGGTGCTGGGATTTTATCAGAAAGAGTCAAGAGCAATTTATTTAAAAGATCCGTGGTCCGTCCGGCAATTCCGGCCGATCCGTCTTCGGTAGCGATCATAATATCGGATTCTAATTTCTTGAAAGCATCAAGAATATACAATCCCTCTTTAGTTTTTGCGCCAATCAGGATATAAATTTTTTTATTACCGCTATTCATTTTTTGCCTGATCAGTTCTTTAAGCAGTAAATGCAATCCGGCGGCGCCGATACCGCCGATGGCCAGGATAGAAACAGCGGCCTTTTTATTTATTTTGAAACCCTGCCCCAGAGGACCAATCAAGTCAATTTTCTGGGATGGTTTTAACGTAGTCATCAGGCGGGTGCCCCGCCCGACAATCTGGTAGAGTATTTCTATAATAGAAGGTTCTTTAGAAGAACCGGGTGATTGATCGTAAATGCTGAACGGCCGGCGAATTAAAGGGTCGTTAGCAGTCGGAAGTTTTAAATGAATAAACTGGCCCGGCGTAATATGGCTTAAAGACGGAGTTACCGCCAGGCTCATTCGATAACAATTCTGTCCCGCTAATTTGTTGGCTATGATTTCTCCCGTGGTTTGGACGGCCGGCATAATTATTCCCCCGCCTTTGGCGGAACAGGCTTAAATTCAAATAAAGAACCGTTTTTTAACCACCAGTTTTCCCATTTCTCAACGGAAATTTTTCTTGTTTCTTCCGGTTCATAATGTTTGTAATCAAAAATCAAACCGGTGGCTTTGGATAAGACATCAAAAGACAGGGCCCGGAGACCGTCGTCTTTGTGTTCTAAAAACTCAATCATAGCCGGGATCCCCCTTTTATCCTGGAGTTTAATTAATCCTTCGGCAATAGCAAAAACAAATTCCTCATTTTCATGGCTGAGATACTCGGCTAGAATAGGAACGACGGAGTGTTCATTTAAACTGCTTAAGATTTGCGCTGTCAAAATGCGGATATCCGGGTCCGCCAGACCCGGTCTTAAAAGCGGAATGACATTTTTGGCATCCAAATTACACAACACTCTTTTTGCTTTATCACGGCAGTTTAAATCCGGGTCTTTTAATTTAATGCTCAAGGCGATAACGGCTTGTTTTCCGTAAGGCCGTAACCGGTGCGCCAATTCTTCCGGCTCACTATTTTTTTCTTTTAATTCATTTAGAACGGCATCGACCTTGGCGTTTGTCTCCTGGGCCGCCGGTTCGTTAATCTCTAATAATTTTTTCCTAAGAATGGTTACTTCAAATTGGGTATCTTCCAATTGCTTAGAAATTTTATTTATTTCCTGCTGTTGTTGTTGAACCTGACCGGTTAATTTTACAATTTTATTTTGTAATTCGCCGGTCTCTTCTTGGGACCGGGCTATATCTTTACGTAATGACGAAACGCAACCGGGACAAAGCATCAGGATAACCGCGATAACTAACGTTACTGTTTTCATAAACCACCCTCCGTTGTTACTTTATTATTACTTCCTGTTGCCCTTTAATAATTTTCCCGATAACATAAGGTCGTTCACCGCTTTTTTTCAACTGTTTCATCACCGCATTAACGAAAAACGGATGAACGACTATGATTAATCCGATGCCCATATTAAACACCCGGAACATTTCATCTTTGGCAATCTGGCCGGTTTGTTGAATCAGCGGAAAAATAGGCGGTCCGGGCCAGGTATTTTCTTCAATTTCGGCTGAAACGGTTGCCGGTAAAATACGCGGTATATTTTCCATCATTCCGCCACCGGTAATATTGGCGATTCCTTTAACCGCTTTTTTAATACGGTAATGACTTAAAATATTTTTTATCGCCCGGGCGTAAATGCGGGTAGGTTTAAGTAATTCTTCTCCCAGCGTACAGCCTAATTCCTGGTAATATCGAGATAGCGCCGGCGGCTGCTCGACCACATTTTTTTTACGCACCTCAATTTTGTCGGGGGCAGTTTCAAAAAAAACTTTGCGGGCTAAAGAATAACCGTTACTGTGTAATCCGCTGGAAGCCAGTCCGATAATAATATTACCCTGTTTAATTTTTTGCCCTGTAATAATTTTATTTTTTTCCACCACTCCTACGGCAAAACCGGCTAAGTCATATTCGTTTTCTTTATAAAACCCGGGCATTTCGGCGGTTTCCCCGCCCAATAAAGCGCAACCGGCCTGGAGACAACCTTCAACCACGCCTTTTATAATATGATGCAACAATTCGTCATTAACTTTTCCGATAGCAATATAATCAAGAAAGAAAAGCGGTTCGGCGCCTTGAACAACCAGGTCGTTAATACTCATCGCCACCAGGTCAATCCCGACTGTATCGTGTTTGTTCATCATAAAGGCGATTTTTAATTTAGTACCGACGCCATCCGTGCAACCGACCAGGACCGGTTTTTTGTAATTTTTGGCGAACAACTGCCCTTTGGGGTTTAAAGCAAACAGTCCGGCAAAGCCCCAGGGATTATCCAGAACGCGCGGGTCGTAAGTCCGGCGCATCATCTTAATCGTCCGGTCAATAAATTTATCCTTACTAACCGTATCAACGCCGGCATCTTTATAGGTAAGTTTTGGGGTCATAATGATTTTTTTAATTCCTCGCTTATTTCCCACCGCCATTTTTCGGTGTCATCCAGAATCAGGGCGCGGTTAAAAAAACGGGTGGCCTTGCCGGTTTGTCCGGAGTTCCGGTAAATCACGCCCAGATAAAAAAGAGCATCCGGGTCGTCGCGGTCAAGTTTTAAAATACGTTGAAATATTTTTCCGGCCCGGTCCAGATCATTTTTTAAATAATAAATCAATCCTTCCGAAAAAAGTTGTTTTTTCTTTTCCTGCAAAGCCGGACGTTCCCGCCAGTAGACAATCCGGATGATATCAAAAATATTATAACCCCAGATTAAAATAGCCGCCAGCCAACATAACCGGATTAATTGCTGGGCTTCTTCCCGTCCCCACAGGCAGGGGAAGATAATCATGGCCAGGTCAATTAAAATAATAAAAGATAGAAAAAAAACGGTTCCGCGCAAATGCCGCCCCGTCAGAATCTGACCCAGGCCGGGAAAAGGAAGTACTGACAGAACCGCGACAAGTATTTTCATATTTAGATTATAAAACTTCATGGGGTTTTATCAAGAATTTTAGTTGATTAAACAAAATAAGAGATTATCCGAATAACGCCTGGTTTGTAGCCGACAAACGATGAACGGAGGACTTTTATTTTTAGTTTTCTTATTACGGAAATAATTATTAAGACAAGGTCAACGAGGATAAACCTCGTTGTCTACCCAGAAAATCAGATAGACAACGACCCCGCCTCGGCGGGGTCGTTGAGTTTTCAATGGACCCTAAAGCCTGATTGTAAATATCTATGTCAGCAAAATCGTAATTCCATCAATAATAATAAGCTCTATCTATTGCTTAAGTTGGCAATATTGGACTTTACGGCCGCTGTTTTTTTCTATAGAAATAAATATAAAGACCGATTAAAACGAGGCAGCCGACCACTAACCAGGTTACGGCCTTATGTGAATATACTTTAATAAGTTCTTGGTTATCGCCGGCCCACCAGCCGATGCAGGTTAAAATAGTTACCCAAATACCGGCCCCAAGGGCTGTGTATAATGAAAAACGTAAAAGATTCATCCGGGCTAAACCGGCTGGGAGTGATATTACCTGGCGGATGCCGGGAATCAACCGACCGGTAAAAGTAGTAATTTCACCGTGTTTATTAAAAAAGACGCAGGTTCGCTCAAAACTATCTTTGGAAAGCCCGACATAACGTCCATATTTTTCAATTACCGGACGTCCCAGATAAACGATAAAAAAATAATTGAAATACGCTCCGGCCAGGCTACCGGCAATACCGGCCCCAACACAAAGATAAAAATTCATTTCACCCTGATAGGCAAGATAACCAGCCGGGATCATCACTACTTCGCTGGGAAATGGAAAAAAAGAACTTTCTAAGGCCATTAATAAGAAAATTCCCGGATAACCCATTTGACCGATGGTCTGGACCAGCCAGTTTATAATAGATTCAAGCATAGTATTAAAGACCGGTTCGGGCCATAGAACTTCCGGTCGGTACCGGCAATTCAATCGGGCTTACGGAACTCGGTTGTTTTACCACGACTTCCACCTCACCGGTTAATCCATAAGGCACAAAACGGTATTCATCAGTCCAGGCCTGTTCTTTTCTGAATTCATAAGAACTGGTCCAGTACGGCTTGGTGGTATTATGCAAAGGGCCTAAAAGGTTGCGCCGGCTGGAAACAACTTCAATAGCTATTTTATTTTTACCATTCCGGACTAAACGGGTAATCTCAAGATGATAAGGCGGCCAGGCCAATAAGCCCGCCCGTTTTCCATTAACCGAAACGGCGATTACCGTTGCCGTGGGCGTATTCAGATTCAAAAAAACTTTGTCGTTTTTGTCTTTTTTAATTAAAACATCTTGGAAATAAGTAATCGAGCCGCTATAAAAAGGATAGCCCTGCGGAACCCAGTTGCCGTAATAAAGTTTTTCCGGCTCTTCAATAATCGCCGGCCCGCCTGAGGCGGATTGGTCAACCCCGAAATCGCCCATCAGGTAAATATCTTCCAATTCATATTCTTCGTGATAATCGGTTGCCAAAGAAATTGTATTTTCGCCTTTTTTAAGAACGGAAGTAACATCCACTTTTTCAAAAGAACGGTCCACCCACCAGCCCTGAGATTTATTACTGACTGTTTTACCGTTTACGGTGATATCAAAAATCGCTGGAGTTTCCACGGCCAGAAAAACTTTGGTTTTTGGTAAATAATCAATTCGGCACGAAAACATTAATTCTATCCGGCCACCGGTATTTTTAGGTTCCGGATAAGCCTTCCACGGCTGCATCCCGCCGTTCCGGGTGATATCAACTAATTTAAATTTTTCCCGGATTCGTTGCTGGGCTTTCCAGACCGGTAAAATTTCGGACCAATCAGAAAACTCACCACTATTTTTTTCTTTCAATCTGTATCGGCAAAAATCAAGCGTTCGGGCATTTGGTTCATCTCGTTCAAATTTAAATCCATCGGCCAGGACTGTTTTAGAAACGACGGTCCATTCCGGTTCAGGTTTTGTTCGCCCTTTAACTTTTGGGCTAATCCATAATACCCGGCTCCCACTGGGGTGCATCACAGTAGTGAAATCCACCTGACCTTTTCCGCTAAGTGAAAAAAGCGGCGTTATTTTACCGCTCACCGGGTCCCATTCTTCAATCTGACAGGATTTATCTTGGTAATATCGGGAGGTATCAATACTGATGAAAGGTTGATATGTTATTGACCGGTTGGTATTAACCAGAAATAACATCAACTGTCCTTCTATTTCCCGTAACTGGTAAATAATATCGCCGATTTCATCATAATGCCGGTCATTTTTAATGCTGACCAATCTGGGCCAGGCATCCCGCAAAGCCCGGAATAATTCCGGCTGATTGTTGGAAACAAGTTTAACAGCATTTGACTGGAAAAATGAAACCGCTTCTTCTGATTTTTTGCAATCAACGCGTTGCGGGTAAGGATAAACGGCGATAATTTTACCGCCTTGTTCGGCAAATTTCTTAAGAAGATTGAAAGTACTTTCCCTGATTGTTATCATCGGCGGAATTACGACTAACCGGTATCTTCCCTGACCAATTAGTAATTGTTTATCCAAGACTCTGGCGTGGCGGGACATTATTTCCTCGTCGCCCAGGTCAAAATCATAATGAGTCGCGATTAAAAAAGACAGTAATTTACTTAAATCATGGTCTAATTGTTTAGTTTCCGATGATTGAGACGGACGATAAACGCTCCAGGCGCTTTCAATCGGGTGAAGCACCAGTATATCTTGCACGGCTTCGCCCTGACTGAGGAGAAAGGAAAGGCGGGTATAATAATCTTCCAATAAACGATAATATTTCCACCAGGGTGACTGGTAAAAAATGGAGGCCGGGTAATCACGTTTGGCCCGGCCTTTCATCGTATAAAACGAAAGGTGCTGGCAACGGAAATTAACGCCGAGAGCATATTGCCAATCACCCAACCATTTTTGTCCTTCCAACGTAAAGTCCCAGCCGGTACAGCCGTAAAGTTCGGAAATCATCCGCTTCCAGCCGAATTGATGGCAGGCCGAAGCACACTGCTTAACCGTTAAAATTTCATCAATTGATTCGCACAGAATATCTATCCCGGGCATCTGCATATATTCATAATGACGCATCGCCGCACCCACCGCAATAATCTGGGCGGTTAAAGACTGTTCTTCCAGCATATGGCCGGTAAAAATCAGTTTATTCCGGACACACCATTCGGAAATTTGTCTGGAAAAATTATTAACAAAAAACGATGTTACGCATTCCCAATAATCATGCCTGGCTTTAAGCGCCCTATCTTCATCATCGGTATTCCGGAAAAGGCAAGGCAGGTAATCCAGGATAGAATAACCGTATCGTTTTTGGAATTCATCCGGAAGATTGGTTGTCCACGGCAGAATCGGCGCGTCTTTGTTTTGTTCGGGCTGGTGGGAAAAAGTTAAAAAATTCGGCTCATCGGTAAAAATACCGAGCACCCGTTTGCCGAAATCTTTTCCACATTCTTTTTTATAAACTTCGTAAGTGGAATCAATAAAGGCCCGGACGGCCGGCTGGCTTAAAGTGTCAAGGTAGGCCCCGTCATTAAACCAGGCCGAATCGGCTGAGGTCCAGACGGTAAAAGATAAGACCTGATGTTTCGCCGATAAACTACCCTGGTCAATGTCGCCGAAAGGCTTGGTATTTTTTAAAATGTTTTTTTCATTAAGACCGGTAAAAATTTTTAATTCCTTACCGGAGCGGGTAAATTCGGCCGGTGTCCATTCCCGCATTTCTATTATTTTCTGGCGGTGTTCAGGATGAGGAATGGTAACCAGCCCGCCGGCGGCGCCGGACGGCCAGCGGTCTTCATCATAAAGCCAGGCGTACCCGTCAACTTTTTTGGCTTCGTCCATAGCCGCTAAGATAGAACCAAACCATTCTTTAGAAAGATATTCGGTGGCTAATCCCTCGCGGCTGTGCATAAATCCGCCGCCCATCCCGTGGCTAAGCATATCACGCATCTGGCGCCGGACTTCAACCGGGTCCATTTTACCGTTCCAGGACCAGAATGGGGCCGAGGCATATTTATTTCCCGGCCGCCGGAATTTTTTCTTAATATCACTCATCTTTTTCTTCATTTCAATAAGAACATTTTTACGGAAAAACAGGATTAGCCTAACAATTTTATCAATTAATTATTAATGGTCAAGGAAAATCTGCCCCCGCTGTGGCGGGGGCAGATTTTCCTTGATCCTGAGGATCTAATTGGGGAACCATCACCATCCTGCTCCGCCTTAGGCGGACTACGTGGTGCAGGGTTAGGTAACCTGATATCAGCCAAAGGACTGAT
>CAKKQI010000147.1 GCA_919901895.1 Candidatus Brocadiaceae bacterium
TCTGGGTTTTTTCAGAACCAACCCCCTGGGCGCGGACGAACGGTAAGATTTCACCTGAAGGGGAAAGACGGGTTTTTAAAATATTCTGCAGGGATCCGGCGTCAACGTTTTCCAGAGTGAAAATTTTGGTAACGGTCTGGATGTCTTCCCGGGAAGTAATGACAATAATATTATCTTTTTTGATATAGTCGTAATTATTGATACTGAGAATTGATTTTAAGGCCTCGGTGACCGTAACGTTATTAAGATTGACCGTAACGTTTCCCTTGACTTCTTTACTGATAGCGATATTGACATTACACTCATCGGCGACGAGTTGTAGAACGTCCCTCAGTTCGGCATCTTTAAAATTTAAGGAAATTCTTTTTTCTTCCGGCCGCGGAGTGGTTTGGGCCGGTTTTTCTTTCGGCTCCTCGGCCAGGGAACGGGGCACAGTTTGGATCTTGACCGTTGTTAAGCCAAACCATAACGATAGAATAACAATAACATAAAAGAGATGCTTCTTTTTCATATAAGCCGTTACAATTAAATTATTAATGTTTCAGCCAAAGGATTGATCCGTCCTCTGGTGGAGAAAGGCAATGCCGATATACCTTATCTCTAAGAAAGTATGTCATATCATCGGCATATATTATATCGGCAATTTTAAACACGAAATCCCGAAAAAAAATGAAATCACGAAAAGTGATCCGGCACTCTAAAAGAGTGCCCGACCAGGGGATGATTATTTTTGCAGTGACCTGATTATTTCTTCGGTGGTTGGCCGGTCCGGATAAGGCGCTGAAGGGGGCGACGAAAGGGCGGAGATTAATTCCAGGTATTTTTGATAATAAGAAATAGATTGGGCCGGCCGGAATAATTGTTTTTCATAGATAACGCCGAGATGGTAATAAGAACGGTAATCGCCCGGCGTCAATTGTCCGAGTATTTGGTATTCTTTAACTGATTCATCAGATGAATTTGTCTTCTGGTAAAGTTCAGCCAGCATCCAGTGGAGATTGATAATCACGGCTGTTTGTTCGGCGGTTGTTTTTTTTGCTTCCGCCAGTGCTTGAAGATAACCGGATGATTTTTCTGCCGCCTTTATTTCTATTTCCAGTCGTAAGTTTTGGATTGATTCCTTTAAGGTAGAGTTTTTGGTTTTTAAGTCCTCAATTTCACGGTTGAACAATTCCGTATTTTTTCCCAGCACCGACTGGATTTCATCCAGATAGGCGGTTTTTTCGGAATTTTCTTTTTTTAAAGAATCATTAGTTTCTTTGAATTCCTTAAGCATTGTTTGCAGGGAGTTCATCTCGCCGGACAGGGTTTTTATCTGCTCGCGCTGGACGGATTCCCGTTGGGTTAATTTATCCAGTTCCTGCTGCGTTTGCGCCAAAGCGCCGACACTTTTTTCTTTCTGGCCGCTTTCTAGAGTAAGCGTTTCTTGTAACGATTTAAGGTCTTTTTCCAGAGATGAATTTTTCTGGCGCAGGGAATTGATTTCCATTGTAAAATTATCAATATTATTTTGCAGTTGGGCGATTTGGGTGGACGTGTTTATTTTTTCCTTGGTCAGGAGACTGATCTGGGAAATAAATTCGTCGTTTTTTTGCTGCCAGGTCTGTTGCTGGACGAGGTTAGTTTGCCTGAAGTTATTATTGTCGCTGCTGATAGAATTTAATTTATTAGTAGTTATTTCCAGCTGAGATGATAGTTCAATATTTTTTTGGGTAGTTTCCTGAACCTGTTTGTTCAGGTTATTTTTTTCTTGCTGAACCTGGTTAATTTGCCGGTTTAATTCATTGGCCTGGTTGGTCAAATTGGTTATTTGTTCTTTTGTCCGTTCGGCTTGCTCGGCGTAAAATTTAGATTCCCGGCTGGTGCTTTTTAGTTTTTCATCCAGTTCTTGATTGGTTCTGCTTAAGTCATCGCTTTTTTTATTCGTTTCCTCCAGGGATTGGAAATACCGGTTTTTTTCTTCGGTCAGGCGGGCGATTTCAGATTCCAGCGCCTGTTTATTTTTATCCAGAGAATCATTTTTATTGCTCAAGCGGTTTAATTCATTAGTCTGGGCCTGAAGCCGGTCGTTAGCCAGTTTTAACTGATTGAGATAATCCAGTTTTTCCCGGTTGGTTTCCTGCAAGGAATCGGTTAAAGTATTAATCTTTTTGTTCAAATCCTTTTCAGCGGTAGCCAGTTTTGAGGTCGTTTCATTATTATGGGTGCGCAGGGAAATAAGTTCTTCGGTTAAACGGCTGATTTTATCAGAAGCGTCTTTAATCTGTTGCTGGAACCGGTCGGTTTCATCGGCCGCTTTTTGCGCCGACATTTTCTGGATTAAGGCCTCCTTGGTTAATTCAGGGATTTTACCAGCCAGTTCTTTTACTTGTTGTTCGTAAGCGTTTTTTTGGCTCCGTTCGACCGACAGGTCATTATTTAACTGGAGCAGTTGCGCCTCCAGCGAGGTGATTTTTCGCCTGGTTTCCTGTAACTGCGACAGGCAGTCGGTTTTAGTTTCTATTTCTTCCCTAATCGTTGCTTCCAGCGCGGCGAGTTTGATTTCCAGAACAACATTTTTTCCTTTCAAATCGGCATTTTCACCGGTGAAAGTAATAAGTTTATCAGCCACTTCTTTTAACTGGGTAAGATAATTGTTTTTTTCTTTAACCTCACCCTCAAATTCGGCCTGGAGAGTTAATAATTTTCGTTTCAGTTGGTTAACCTGTTCGCTTAAGGCGCTTTTTTCCCTGATTAATTGAATCAGTGTTTCGTTTGTTTTTTCCAAAGTTTCCTGGGTTTCTAAAACGTTGCCCGGTTCTGTTCCTACTGGTCCCGCCGTCAGCGGGACCGGCGGGGCGGCGTGGCTAATCGGCTGAAGCGGCCGGCCGAGTTTGAGCATATATTTGTTGTCGTGATGCTGGAAAATGACCCGGTTATTCTGGATTTCAATAATTTCGGCGTTATCAATAATATCGCCAATCCGCATGACCCGGTTATTAATAATGGCGGTTTGCCGGTCCGGTTGATAAAGAATACCGGTTAAGGTTAATCCCGGCGGTTCATCGGACCTTACCGGGGGGAGGTTTGTTTTATCTATTTTGGGCGATTCTACTTTAAATGATTTCGGTTTCAAGCCGGGTGGTTGGAACGGGTCCGGTCCCCATTCCTGTCTCGTTGGCAGACCGGTTTCATCCGATGGCGCGGCAGATTTTGGCTCAGCCGGAATATCCGGCGGTGCGGTTGGAGTGGGCTTTTCCGTTGGGGGGGCTGATTCCGGCATTTTTTCGTTAAGTAACGGTTCAGTCAATCGCCGGTCCGGCGGTTCAACCCCTGGTTCATAACCACCCAGCATCATAAAGATTCCCAGGGTGATAAAACTGATGATATCAAAAACAGGACCTTTATTGATCATCATTTGCCGGATTCTCCGGGTAATAAAGAATAAGTGATAATATTTAACATAAGTTTTAGCGTCATTTGTTTCGGCGGCTGAGTTTTCGTTTCTCCGGCGTTGAGCGGAAATACTTCAAATTTATCCACTGTTACCAGCCAGGGCAACAGGTTTAACTTGTTGAAGAAATTAGCCAGAGATTGATACGATCCGTTAATATTTACTTCAACCGGAACGGTTTGATAAATATTCGCTACGACCGATGGCTGAGGAATAATGGAAACTATTTCCAGGTTTAAACTATCGGCGGCCGAAACCAGTTTATTAAGAACCTGAGGGACTTCCTGGCTGGCCGGAAATTTTAATTGCAACTGCTGGTAGTTTGCTTCCAGGCCTTTTAATTTATCATTAACCGCTACGTAAAGACTGAGGGCCTCCCGCTTGGCATCAAGTTTCTGTTCCAGATTGCGTGCTTCGGCGCGCAGATTTAATAATTGTTGCACCTTTGGTAAATAAGTAAAATAAGCCAATCCGATCAGGATAATTAAAATAACCAGGATACTGATTAATAATTTTTGCCGCGCCGTCCCGATTAGGTCGGGACTCCGCTGTCGCTCCGCCTGACTTGTTTCCATAATATTATATATCGGTTATCTTATCTTAACTGTTTAGTTGAAACCATCTTAGAGCCTATCCTAAAACCATCCGTGGGTAGAGCGGGACTTTATGTTCCGCTTTTAAGATGTTGGGGACAAGCCCCAACGCTACGAAAAAATTAATATTAGGATAGGCTATTAGTCTACTGCTCTTTTTTTAATTGAGATTTTAAATAATCCAGGTTTAATTGAGTGGAAATTATGAATCTGATTGCCTCCGGAGGATTAACATTGGAAACACCGGTTTTGGCCGATGAAATCAGGTTTATTTTATTTAAATAAGGAGACCTGGATAATTTCACCATAAAATCGGTTACATCGGATTGGGATAATCCGTAGCCGGTTACCTGGACGGTATAAATTGACGGGTTCGTTTGTTTGCTGCAGACAAGATTGGTGAGCCATAACCTTTCCGTGATACTTAAATTGGAAAATTCACGAAACAAGTTTTCCCACGGTAATTGCTGTCCGGTCAGCGTTTCCAGTATGGCTACCCGGTTAAGCAGATCGTCTTTTTCCTGAGATAATTTTTCTAATCCGGGCCATTGAATTTCCAGCCGGTCAAGAAAATTCCTGGTATCATTTACTTTTCGTTGATATTTATTAATACTGAGAGTTAGTCCCAGATAACTTAATAGGATGAGGGGAATCAGGACGGGCAGAACCAGCCGCCAGATGCCTTTTTCCGTGAAGGTTGTTTTAATTTTTTCCTTCAGCCGCTGGGTTTTAGTGGGGAGAAGGTTTATCCGATCCAGAAAATCCGGTTGTCCCAATCCGAAAGCCAGAGCCAATCCGCCTAAGGCGGATGGGGAGATTGTCTTTATGAAGGGGGAGGAACCGAAAGGTTTCAAAAGATTTACCGGTTCAATCGGTAATTCCA
>CAKKQI010000148.1 GCA_919901895.1 Candidatus Brocadiaceae bacterium
AACGCTGGGGTTCTGAAGGCGGGCGGGTCTATGCGACCGCCATTAATGTATTAACCTTAGAAATTTATTATCGCTATCCCAGTGTTTTTGCTAAGTAAAGGGACCGGTATGAAATACGATTAGTTGTAGCGGCGGGGCTTGTCCCGCCCTTTCATCAGGAAAGGGCGGGGCTGATCCGCTTCTGGCGGGAAAAAGTAAGAAAAATATTGACAAAATATCTGGAGTTGCTTAAATGGTAAACTAAGGGCTAAGGCAGATTTTCCGCCAGAGGCGGATCTGCTTCAGGCACGACAACTAAAAACGGGATAACCTCTATGTATGAAATAGCTAAATTATACTAAAGGAGATAATATGATTACAGTGATTCTTAGAATAGATTACACAGATTCCCGACGCTGATTTTATCTGTGTAATCTGTTTTTTAATCGGTGTAATCATAACAACATAGGAGCAAAATATGAAAGAAACAGATGACGGTGCGGAAGTAGAAATAGTCGCACAGGGTATAACAGATAAATTAGTCTCAATGGCACCCTGGTGGCTTATCTCGGTTGGTATTCATATTGTCGCTTTATTAGCGTTTACGATTATAAATATTGAACGCATTGCAGAATCTGCGGAAACTACAATTATTATCAGCGTGAAGGCAGCAGAGATTGAAAAGGCGGATTTAGAAGAGGTCAAAGATTTATTAAAAGAAGATCCGAATCAAGAGCTATTTTTCCCCACCGGCGAGCCGAATGATGACCCAATTATATATTTCCCCGGGGCATTACCATCCGACCATAATGAAACAGCTGATAATGATCCGAACCATCATCAAATGAAAGGTGACAGCAAGGATTTTCTTTCTTACCTGCCGGGAGACGGTGGTGGTATTCGCGGTCGGGGAAATACGAAAGGTCCCGGAATTTATGATGCGATGGGGGTCGGCGGCGGTGGCGGCGGCGGGGCCGGAAGATATGGCGGCCGATTTGGCGGTATGCATAATCTTAGAAAAGTTACCGGGGTAACCGAATCTAACCTGAATG
>CAKKQI010000149.1 GCA_919901895.1 Candidatus Brocadiaceae bacterium
GATCCGGTCGCGCCGACTGTCGAGAATGCGCGTGGTCATCGTGGCCATCGTGTCGCAGCCTAATCCCAATACCATCGGTAACACCGCCTTGCCGGTTAATCCGATTAATTTAAATAGGCGGTTAACCATTATTGCCAACCGGGGTAAATAACCGGAATCTTCCATCAGGCCGAAGATAATAAAGAAAAAAGTGACAATCGGCAGAACAATGGCAATCGCATAAGTCAACGCCATCGTGATTATTCCGTATTGGCCGACCAGCAATTCGTGAAGCAGCGGCCAGGGGATTAATTTTATTAGATCAGTCAGCCACGGGTTTAAATATGTTTTAAAAACGACTTCTTCCAAGAAATTAACACAGATGCCGGCGCCGACTTTTCCAACGATGAAATAAGTCAGGTATAATACCAATATTAAAAAGGGAATTCCTATCACCGGATGCATGGTCCATTTTCCCAGAAAAACTGCGGGGGAACGACGGGGGGGCGGTGTTTCTGTTTTTAGGACTTCCTGTAAAATCACGTCTATCTGTTCAAGCCGGTTTTGATTAATGATATAACTGACCGGTTTAATATAACAGTTCTGCAGTTCTCGTCTGATATCTTCTATCTGTGTCAGAGTGGGTTGTTTTATTTTATTGGCCGGAACGGTTTTAAGAAAGTCATCTCCGGCCAGCCACATTAATGATAATGATTTAGGAGTAACGTGTCCTTTCGGCAAAAGAGGGGTTATTTGTTGAATCGCCGATTCAATCATCGGTTCATATCTGAAATCAAACGAGGGTATTTTGCCTGAAGAAATATTTTTAATTAATGTTTTGATTCCTTTACGCTGGGTAGCCACAGTGGAAATAACCGGGACATTTAGAAGGGCGGATAATTTTTTGGTATCAATGACAATCCCGCGTTCTCTGGCCTCATCATCCATATTTAAAACGAGGACAAAAGGTAATTTCATTTCGGCCAGTTGCCCGCTGATAAAAAGCGCCCGGCGCAGATTTTTGGTATCGGCAATCTGAATTACCAGGTTCGGTTCCTCGTGGAGGATGATATCGCGGGTAACTCGTTCATCTTCGGACTGCGGAATAAGATTATTAATACCGGGTGTATCAATGACGAGGATGTTTTCGTCAAAAAGGGCCGGGCCCTGGGTGATTTCCACGGTGGTGCCCGGGTAATTGGAAACGGTGACGTACCGGCCGGTGAGTAATCCGAAAATGACGCTTTTGCCGACATTGGGATTGCCCACCAAAACGACCTTGTTTTTGTCCCGATAGTCATCGGGACTCCGTTTCGCTTCGCCGGTTAAATCCAGGGCGACTTTTTTATCAACTAATCCGGTCTGGTGCATAGGTATTCTTAATTAAGTTAGGTTTGCCTAATAATCATATTAATTTTATCACTTCCGCCGGAGATGTCAAGGAAAATTATATTTCTATTCGTTTAATGGCTTTAACGCCGAAATAAAGCGGAACAATAGTGGTTACCAGTCCTATTAAGGTGATGCCGATGGTCGTGATCGACAGCCAGAAGAGAAATGAGTTAAGCGTCAGGAGTTTGATGGTAAAATAATAATGGCAGGGGAGTGATTCCAGAATAATTACCGTCAGGACAAAACAAAGACTGAGAATCATGTTTAAGGTTCCGCCGAAACCGCCCACAATTTTTGAGGGATTATCTTCGCACAGGTTCGGATAAATGGTGCCCAGCCCGACCGAAAGAGCCGATAACCCGAGGCAGATAATTAAAATCAGGTAGAGTTGAAATAACGTAAAAAGAAGCGGGATTTCTACCATCCAGTTGGAAATAATAATTAAAACACCGCTGACGCCGAGTGAACCGCAGAGAGCAAAAAGAAATTTGCCGTAAAAAATAGTGGCTCTCGGGATAGGGACCATTCCCAGTATCCAGAAACACCGGCCTTCCAGACTTATTTGCGGATAGACAAAACGGGTGGTGAAAGTGGCCAGGGTAAACGAGGTGGCGGTAAAATTCAGCAGAGAAACAAGATACTGCCAGAATTGTTCATTAATATTGATATAAGGCAGGTTATTGATATTAAGAAAATATACGCCCAGGAGTCCGAAAAAAATGAGAAACTGAGACCATTGCACCGGATCACGGCTGAAATTTTTAATATCTTTAATAATAAGCAATTGGATCGGTTTTTTGAAAAAGAAAAAAATAAGCGGAATAATCCGGTCCAGAAACCCATGTTGAGAGTACTTTTTATTGCGGCGCCAGGATTGAACCAGTGAATATCCGGTTCGGTACCAGCGGGCTGCGAATTGATAAGCCAGCAACATTACAAAAAGGCCGTTAGCCAGGAGCATTAAAAAAAAGAAAATCATTTTTGACGATTCGCCGTGGGCCGAGCCGACGATTCCCTGCACCATCCAGTAACTCGGTAAAAACGGGTTCTGGCAAAAAGATAGTTTGCCCAGGAATTCCTGCATCCAACGGGCGGTAAAAGGAAGGGCCAGTCCTTTTAATTGAGTCAGTTGAGAAAGAATGAGTAAAATAATTAATACCGCTAGGCTAGCCAGCGAGATAATAATATGTTTTTTCCGGCGCGGGAAAAACGTAGCCAGCCCCATCGCGATTAAAGCGCCCAGGGCCGATGGAATCATAATAAAGACTCCAAAAAAAACTAAAAAAATCGGATAAAACGACAATGGATTTCGGTAAACAACGCCGTAAGCGACCATTAACGGCGTGCCCAGAAAAAGAAAGGCCCAAGAACTGAACGTTACCGTATCAAGCAGTTTGTAAAGAAAAATATGCGATTCTTTTACAGGAAAAGATAATAAAAATTCTGATTCCTTTGATTTGTATAATGAAGAATAAATGATAATGGCGTTACTGATAATTAACATTAATCCCAGGGCGAAAAAAAACAGGGCGAAAAGATACTCGGTCAGCCAGCCGCTTAAATCAGGAAACTGGTTTAAAAAATTAAAAACACCGAGAAAGATACGGAATAGGCTGAGCCAGAAAATAAAGCTGGCTAAAAGAACAACCGATGTTTTGAATTTAGCTTGCTGTTGAATCAGCCAGGTCTGGTTAATTAAACCGGTCAGTTTTGTCTTGATGAGAACCAGAACCGGATATTTCATATCGGTGATTCCCTGCAGGATTAACTCATCTTGCTATAGACCGTTAAGTTACGGCCATTACCATCAGGTCGGCTAGTGCCTTGTCAACTTTGTTTTTTGTTGGTTACCCAGACTAAAGTCTGGTCCGCCTGAGGCGGATTAGGCTTTAGCCTAAGGACAACACCTAATTTCAGTATTGATAAGGCACTAGGCTGATTCCTGGGTAATGGTCAGGAAGATATCTTCCAGGTTGCCGTTTACCCGGCTTTGTTTTTTCAATTCCGCCATTGTGCCGGTCATAATCAGTTGACCGTTATTGATAACGCCGATGCGGTCGGCTACTTCTTCGGCAATCGTTAATAAGTGGGTGGACATAAAAATAGTGGTGCCGTTTGATTTGGATTCTTCGCGAAAGAGATTTTTAACCAGCCGGGCGCTCCGGGGATCCAGCCCGACCAGCGGTTCATCAACCACAATAATCTGCGGTTGACGCATTAAAGTACCAGCGATAATTAACCGTTGTTTCATTCCCAGAGAATAAGTTTCAATCAACTGGTCAAGATAACCGGCCATCTGGAATAATTCTACGTATTTGGCTAAAGATTTATTAAAAGAATCGGAATTCACCTGATACATCCGGTTGATAAATTGTAGGAACTCGCGGCCGGAAAGTTTCTCATAAATAAAGGGCTGGTCCGGAATATAAGCCAGATACCGTTTGGCGGTCAGGTAATCATCCTGAAGAGAGAATCCGTTAATAAAAATCCGTCCGCCGGTCGGCCGTAAGAGCCCGACCAGGAGTTTAACCGTGGTAGTTTTGCCGGCCCCGTTCGGTCCGATAAAAGCAAACAATTCTCCGGCCGGAATTTCCAGGGAAAGATTATCAAGCGCCATCTTAGTTCCGTATTTTTTTACGACGTTTTCAAATTTAATCATAATTTTATTCTTCTTTAAGTAAATACAAACCGGGGATCAGGGCTTCTTGTTTCAGGATGTCTCCGGCCGGGGTAATCCAGGCGCGGAATTGGAATTTTTTATAATCAAGCACCACTTCATAAACTTCATATTCCTTTTCCTGCCACACCAAGGTTGTTTTTTCTTCCACCCGGGCGGTGGTTGATTCAACCTGCCCGCTCAGAGGGTTAATCATACTGCTGGCCCATTGCTTGCCGACTGAAAGATGAGGCATTGAGGTAAAAGGCGAAAAACCGTGCGAAACAATAGTATTTGGCTGAAAAGGCCGTCGGCTGGTTTCCATTTTCTTCCCGTCCCAGATGTTTAATTCCAGCGATGAACCGTTAACTTTCCCTTTAATCTGATAAGTCAGGTTAATCATCGGCGAGGTGATTGAGAAATCAAAGGAATCCAACTGGTAAGAAAGGTTAACTAATGAATAACCGGAGATATCTATTCCGGCCGGAAGAACTATCTGGCCGGATGGTATTTTTTCGATCTTAGTGATGTTGGTAATTTTATAATAATTATTGTCCGGCTGGCGGCTGATGACGGTTTTCGTGTATCCGATTCTTTTATTAAAAAGGTAGATACCCATTTGTGAGGGCTTGAAATCTTTTAGATGTTTAAGGATGGCTTTATAAGACGGGTCGGTTAATTGGGGCAGGGTCGGTAAAATTTCTTTTTTAATAAAAAGGGTGGTCATCGTCAGCCAGAAAAATACGATTGAATAACCGATTATTTTTCCAAACATACTGGTAGTGAGTTTACCGAACTAAATGATTTGAAATCTGGTTTAATGTTTTTTCTATTAGACCGGGCGGATAAGGCCGGGGATTCCAATGAAAACTGACTTCGTCATCGTTTTTTCTGGGGATGATGTGAATGTGGAGGTGGGGAACGACCTGCCCGGCGCAGCGGCCATTATTCAGGAGCAGGTTAAACCCTTCGGAACCGGTTCCCCTGACGATGGCCCGGCTTAATTTATCAAGAGGTTGCAACCAGGTGACCTGTTCGGCCGGTGTTAATTCCGACAAAGAGGCATAATGTTTTTTAGGAATTAAGAGCGTGTGACCGGGCCGGATAGGATTTATATCAAGAATCGCAATTACCTGACTATCTTCATATAATTTACTAACCGGTATTTCCCCTCTAATAATCCGGCAAAAAATACAATTTGTATCCACTATTTTGTCGTTTCTTTTGCTTTTTCTTTTTTGGCGGTAGCTTTTGGTTCAGGCAATGATTTTTTTTGCTTGGTTTTTCCTTTTTTCTTCTCCTGAACCGGTTCGGATCTTTCAACCAACTCAAAAAGGACGCGCGAGCCGTTATCGCCCAGCCGGTTAAAAGCCCACCGGCCTTTATTTTTTTCTCCGCTTGAGGTGGCCCAGCGGCTGCCGCCTAATTTAACTATTCTGGTGTAGCCGCCCGGCCGGTTTTTAAAACGAGGGGCGATTTCCTTAAGCAGTTTCCGGACAATTGTTTTATCCTGCAATTCCGATAAAATTAACCGGAAATGATGCAGTGATGGGTCTTTGGCAAGCGTAATTAAACGTTCGGCTAACCTGGCAAATTCCTTGGCGCGTTCACGGGTGGTAATAATCCGTTCGTGCAGGAATAAACTGTTTACCATGTTACGACCCATCAACCGGTAATGGCTTGAGGTTAAACCTAATTTCCTATAATCTTTACGGTGCCTCATCGGGACTTAATCCTTTCTGGTTAACCGGGTATTAATATCCATCCCCAGGGATAATTCCATATCGGCTAATTTCTTCTTGACCTCCTTAAATGAAGTCTTTCCGAAATTCTTTACTTTCAAAAGGTCCGGCTCGGTGCGGGTAACTAATTCGCCAATGGTACTGATATTTTCTGTTTGCAGGCAATTTGAAGCCCGGACGGAAAGGTCCAGTTCGGAAACGGACAGGGCTAATTTCTTTTTCAATTCAACCAGGTCTTCTTCTTGTTTCCGTTCTTCTTGTTCTTTTTTTTCATCGATCTGTAGTTCCCGTCCTAATTCAAAATACTGAACAAAAGGATTAATATGCCGCCGGTAAATTTTAGATGCTTCCACCAGCGCCATTTCCGGTGTGACGATTCCGTTGGTCCAGATTTCCATGATTAATTTGTCATAATTGGTTAATTTGCCGACCCGGGTATTTTCCACGTGATAATTCACCTTAATAATCGGCGAGAAGATGGCATCAACCGGGATTAATCCTACTTCCGGTTCGGTCTGGGTATGTTCTTCAGCCGTGATATAGCCTCTTCCTTTTTTAACGATTAACTCGGCTTCAAATTCTTGTTCGTCCACCAGGGTAGTCAGTAACAGGTCCGGGTTCATAATTTCCACCGTTGGGTCCGGTGTAATATCAGCCGCCGTAACCGTTCCCTGTTTCTTAACCGAAAGAGTTAATTTTCTAGGTTCATCCGAATTAAGGCGCACCTGTAATTTTTTGATGTTCAGGATGATATCCGTAACATCTTCCCTGACGCCTTCAATTGTGGAGAATTCATGGTCAACCCCTTTGATGCGTACGGATATTACCGCGGCGCCTTCAATGGATGAAAGTAAAATACGTCTTAATCCATTGCCGATCGTGGCGCCGAAGCCGCGTTCAAACGGTTCAGCCACAAAACGGCCGTAGGTTGCCGTAATACTTTTTTCATCACAGACAACCCGGTTCGGCAGTTCAAAATCGCGCCATCTTACTCTCATAGGTTATTTTCTCCTTATAAATTTTTCCTAAAAATAATAATTTATCTGGAACAGAATTCAACCACCATCTGTTCATTAATCGGTGCGGTAATATCTGTCCGTTGCGGTATCTGGATTACTTTTAATTCCAACGGGTCATCGGAAATCTGCAGCCACGAAGGAATTTGATTTTTCGTTTTAGTTTCTTCCCGGAACAGTTTAACGAAATTAAGATTTTTTTCCTTTGGTTTAGGTCTGATTACGTCGCCGGCTTTCAGCCAGGATGAAGGGATGCTGATTTTATGGCCGTTAACCTGGATATGCCCCTGTTGGATAATCTGCCTGGCGCACGCGCGTGAATTGGCCAGCCCGCCCCGGAAAATAATGTTATCCAAGCGGCGTTCCAAAAGAATTAAGAGGTTTTCGCCGGTGTTGCCCGGTTGTTGTTGGGCTTCATGAAAATACCGCTTAAACTGGGTTTCCAATAAGCCATAAATTCTTTTTACTTTTTGTTTTTCCCTGAAATGAGCGCCATAATCGGTCCTCCGGCGCCGTCTGGCGCCGTGCT
>CAKKQI010000150.1 GCA_919901895.1 Candidatus Brocadiaceae bacterium
TGAGCACGGGATTGCCCCTTGCCGGTCCGCTTGCCCGGCCGGCGTTGATTCCAGCAGTTATATCGCCCTGATTGCCGAGAAAAAATACGGCCGCGCCCTGGAAGTTATCAGGGAAAGTATGCCGTTTCCTTCCAGTTGCGGACGGATCTGCACGTCCCCTTGCGAAAAAGCCTGCATCCGCAGTAACCAGGATGAATCAGTGGCTATCAGGGAACTGAAAAAATTTATAGGCGATAACGTCACCATGGAAGCACCGCCCCCACCGGACGTTAAACGAAGCGAGAAAGTCGCCGTGATCGGTTCCGGCCCGGCCGGGTTGAGTTGTGCTTATTACCTAGCCAAAATAGGTTACGAACCGATCGTTTATGAATCGCTCCCGGTTTTAGGCGGTATGCTTAAAGTCGGCATCCCGACCTACCGCTTGCCCAAAAACATCCTTGACCAGGAAATAGATTTTATCAAAAAATCAGGGGTAAAATGTATTACCAATACCACCATCGGTAAGGATATCACGTTTGAAGAACTGAGAAGCAGATATCAATCAATATTTATTGCGGTCGGCGCCTCGGTCAGCCGCCGTTTAAAAATAGAGGGAGAAGAATTAAAAAATGTGGTCAATGCTGTCCAATTCTTACGGCGGGTTAACCTGGGAGAAAAAGTCAACCTGGGGGCAAAAGTAATCGTAATCGGCGGCGGCGACACGGCCGTTGACGCAGCCCGGACAGCTAAACGATTGGGAGCCGATGTGGAAATCATCTACCGCCGCAGCCGGAATGAAATGACCGCAATTCCCCAGGAAATTGAAGCGGCCGTGGAAGAAGGGGTGAAAATGCACTTTTTAACTTCACCCGTCAGCATTCTGGGCGAAAACAATGCCGCCACTTCAGTCTTATGTGTCAAAATAAGACTGGGCCCGCCGGACGAAACCGGACGCCCGACGCCCATCCCGATTAAAGGTTCTGAATATCTTGAATCAGCCGATATGATTATTACCGCCAGCGGTCAATATTCCGATATTAGTTTCTTGCCAAAAGAATTAGGAATCAGCACGGCCGGCACAATTATTATTAATCATCAGACAATGGAAACAAACCTGCCCGGTGTTTTTTCCGGCGGGGATGCGGTCAGCGGCCCTGATGTCTTCGTGAACGCGGTCGCCGCCGGGCGAAAAGCCGCGATTTCCATTGATCGTTATCTCCGGGGCAAACAAATCACCCCTGTTTTTTTACATCCGACGACGCAAACAACCGAAAACATACCGGTCGCGATGAACAAACAAGAAAAAAGAATCAAACCGGACTACCTGCCGGTAAAATTTCGTCATGATAATTTTAAGGAAGTGGAATCTGCTTTTTCTGAACACCAGGCCTGGCGGGAATCAAAACGATGCCTGGGTTGCGGGATCTGCGGCCATTGTTACCGCGGTAACGAAAATGGCTGGGCTTGTGATTGGTTCCAGACGACCGGCTCAATGGACCGGAATAACTATTGCGGACTCTGTATGGAATGCGTCAAAACCTGCCCTCATGACAATATCGGACTCTTCGTTCGCCCCTTTGCCAGCGAAACAGTCGTGAAAGGATACGACGAAGCCTGGAAAGGTTTTATTATGTTAACCCTGGCGATTGTTTATTCAATTATGCTCCTGGGCCCATGGGGTACGGTTAAAGACTGGGCTAATGTAGCCGAATCAGGCCAGGTGCTTAATTTCCTTAAATATGTCGGTATCCTCTGGTGCTCGGCCCTGGTTTTATTACCGTCCATTTATTACTGTTTTGTCCGCCTTTCAAAATGGCTGAGCCAAAGACAGGAAATACCGACTAAACAAATATTTTTAGGATATGCTTTTACGTTAATACCATTAGGATTAATGGCCTGGATTGCCTTCAGTGTTCCACTGGTTATGGTCAACGGAGCCTATATGGTCTCGGTTATTTCAGACCCAATGGGCTGGGGTTGGGACTTACTGGGAACGGCCCATATTCCCTGGACCCCCATTTATCCGGAATTTGTCCCCCACATTCAGATGATTTTAATGCTGGTCGGCCTTTATATTGCGGTGAAAAGCGCTTACAAAATAGGGTTACGCCTCTTTCAGGATAAACAAACCGCGTTAAAAAGTCTGATTCCGATTGCGGCCTTTCTGCTGTTAGTAACCCTGGTCTTTTTCAGACTTTTTGCCGGTTAAAATTAATCGTCTGTTCATTGAAGGAGATGATACGATTACAGTGATTATTATCCGCCGAAGAACGGATCCGCCTCAGGCGGAGAATAGATTACACAAATTCCCGATGCTGATTTTATCTGTGTAATCTGTTTTTTAATCGGTGTAATCAATTATAAAAGGAGTTATAACATATGCAAAATTTACAGGAAGCCTTAGCCGTCTTAGCCGTGCTGGCGATGTTGATTATTGTCCCGGTCGCTGTCTTTAGTTATGAAAAATATAACAGTTTTGGTAAGTACCCGGCCGGCACGCAAGAATTTATCCGGCTTACCGATATATCGGAAATAGATAATTTAGACCCGGAAATAAAAAAATTACCGGAATTTCAAAGTCTTTTAAAGTTAAAAAATTCAGCGTCCCTTAAACAATGCGAAATCGCGATCGCCCCGCCTGGCCCGGGGTTAAAAGTACTCACCCTAACCGGCATGGGCTGGAGTGGCACCTGGACCACCCAGCCGGTCATGGCTCATAATTATTGGCGGACTACCTATAAACCTTATGTGCTTTTAGTCGCCCACGAAGGTGACGAGGTGCTGATTCGGTTAAAAACGGCTGATGTTTACCATTATTTCACTATTCCACCCAGTATCATCCCCGGAGACAAATATGTGCAGATACCACCCGGGTATGTAACCGAAACGAGTTTTAAATTGGAAGAAGATTTTGACGCCGGCAGTTATACCTTTGCCTGTCACATCACCTGCGGTAAGTGCCATAAGGTTATGAATGGGACTTTCCTGGTCTTAGGGGCGAATCAAACTCTGGAAGATTATCAAGATAAGTTTGACCCAGCCCGGCCGGAAGAACTTGAGGGTTGCCACAGCCTGCGCCATGAAATAAAAAAATAAGATCATCTATTAGCCGAATGAAGTCCCCTCTGGTAGCGGCGGGCCTTAAGCCATACTCCGACAGTGTAGGTTCAAGCCCTTGCTTGAACCCCCACCCCCGTACAGCCGTGGCGGGGAGCGAGACGGGGCCAGGGCCTTCGTCTACCCCATCCCACCAAAGAGCGGGACACCCAATCAAACAGATTCTTTAAGATCTTATCCTAAAGATGTTAATTTCTGGTCTCCCGACCAGAAATAATGAATAGAAACAGGTCTGTCCCGCCAGGGGCGGGATGTTTCTACCCTCAAGGTTTTAGGATATGCTCTAAATACGAACTAACAAATCCTTGACTTTATCTTAATTGTAATATAAAATTTTTGGTAGAAAATTTATCGCGGGCGTAATTCAGCGGCAGAATGTCAGCTTTCCAAGCTGAACGTCACCGGTTCAAATCCGGTCGCCCGCTCATCCCGATGAACATCGGGATGAGCGAGGCTCGCCCATTCATCGTGAATGGGCGGCCCGATCGTGATTTATATGTTTTAGATAGCTCTTAAAAAATTTATTTAATAAAAACAAAAAAAACTTGACAGTTCTGTAAAAATATATATTATAACATTTTTATATATTATAAAATTTTGACCCGAAATTTTATTGCTGTTGTAGCTCAGCTAGAAGAGCACGTCCTTGGTAAGGACGAGGTCACGGGTGCAAATCCCGTCAACAGCTAAGAAAATAAAACTTATTTTACAAGGAGGAACGGAAACATGGCAAAGGAAAAATTTAATCGGACTAAACCACATATTAATGTCGGAACCATCGGACATATTGACCACGGTAAGACTATTTTAACTAGCACTATTACTAATCATCTGTCAAAACATAAACTAGCTACTGCCAAGTCATACGCTGAAGTCGCCAAGGGCGGTGAACAGCGCGGCGAGTCAAAAATCCTGACTATTATGGTGGCCCATGTGGAATACGAAACCCCAAAACGGCATTATGCCCATATTGACTGTCCGGGCCATGCCGACTATATCAAAAACATGATTACCGGCGCCGCCCAGATGGATGGCGCTATTCTGGTTGTCTCCGGCGTAGACGGCCCGATGCCGCAAACCCGTGAGCACGTCCTCCTGGCCCGCCAGGTGCAGGTGCCGGCCGTCGTTGTTTTCCTGTCTAAAACAGACCTGGTCACCGACCCGGAACTCATTGACCTGGTTGAAGTGGAAATCAGGGACCTGCTTAATAAATATCAATTCCCCGGCGATAAAACACCGATTATCAGGGGCGCCGCCTTAAAGGCGCTGGAATGCGGCTGCGCCAAACGGGAATGCCAGTGGTGCGGCTCCATCTGGAAATTGATGGATGCGCTGGATGAATATATCCCGCTACCGGTTCGGGAAGTGGATAAACCATTCCTGATGCAGATAGAAGACGTTTTTAGCATCAAGGGCCGCGGCACCGTAGGAACCGGCCGGATTGAAAGAGGTAGAGTTAAGGTCGGTGATAACGTAGACATCGTCGGTTTTTCCAAGGAAATTAAAAAGAGTGTCGCCACCGGCGTAGAAATGTTCAACAAATTATTAGACGAAGGTATCACCGGCGATAACGTCGGATTATTACTCCGCGGCGTGGAAAAAGAGGAACTGGAACGGGGAATGGTCATTGCCACACCGGGCAGCATTACCCCGCATCATAAATTTGAAGCAGAAGTGTACGTGCTGTCTAAGGAAGAAGGCGGACGGCATACCCCATTCTTCGCCGGTTATCGGCCTCAGTTTTATTTCCGGACCACCGACGTTACCGGCAAAGTAACACTCCCCCAGGGGACGGAAATGATCATGCCCGGCGATAACGTCCGGGTCAGCGTGGAACTTACTACCCCGATTGCGATGGAAGAAAAATTAAGATTCGCTATCCGGGAAGGCGGCAAAACGGTCGGCGCCGGAGTTGTTACTAAAATCCTGGAATAAAATTGAAACTGTTGACAATCCGCCATAGGCGGACAAGAGTTTCTTCCCGCTAAAACGGGATGGATTTAAACCCTGAAACAAGTTCAAAGCATCGGGTTGAACCAGTTGTCCGCTTCAGGCTGATTCACCGGCTCAAATTACCAAAAGTGAATCCATCATAACCATTCAGGAGCAAATATCAATTATGCGGGAGTGGCTTTTTTTAGAATGCACTAAATGCAAGAACCGTTATTATCGGACATCAAAAAATAATAAGAAACCTGAAAAATTAGAATTGAAGAAATTCTGTCCGGTCTGCCGGGAACATACGCCTCATAAAGAGAAAAAGAAATAAACCTCCTTATAGGTCCGTAGCTCCAACTGGTAGAGCGCCGGTCTCCAAAACCGGATGTTGGGGGTTCGAATCCCTCCGGACCTGCCACCATAAGTATTATGGAACTTAAATTTTATAAAAAAGGACAGGGAACGGTTATCCGGATAACGGCCTGGATCGCCTTATCTTTAGTAATATTATACGGCGCAATCTCTCTTTACAAGACACTGCCTAAAATTGACATTGATAAAAATGCCACCTTCTGGGGCAACCTGCTTTTTAAAATACCGTTTTTTGAATTCCCGGTAACCCCGGCCCTGCTCATCAGCACGGCTGTATTATTACTGGGCGTCGCCGGCGTTTATTTGTTTGTTATCAATAAACCGGCTTCCGTAGATTTTTTGATTGAAACGGAAGTTGAACTGCGCAAGGTTTCCTGGCCGCCGCGCTATGAATACCTCGGCGCATCCCTGGCCGTCATTATTTCGGTTGTCTTTTTCAGTTTATTTATTTACGGCGCCGATAATGTACTGCAGCTGGTTTTGCGATTAATCGGACTTCGTTAAGTTATCACAGATTACATAGATTAAAATTAATCGCTGGTTACACAGATTTAAAAGATATTCAATCTGTAAAATCAATTATTATGGGAGATAATTTTTGTGACAAAAGAATGGTACGTGGTGCGGGCCCAAACCGGCCGGGAAGAGACCGTTAAACTATCCCTGGAAAAAAACATTAAAACAAAAGGAATGGAACAACTGATCTCGCACGTAATTGTCCCGACAGAAAAAGTCTCGGAACTCAGGAGTGGCAAAAAAAAAGTTTTTACCCGTAAACTTTACCCGGGTTATCTTATGGTCGAAATGGAATTAAACGACGAAACCTGGTTAACGGTCAAGGAAACACCCGGCATCGGTGATTTCCTCGGAATGAAAAAACCTACGCCAATGGCTAAACACGAAGTGGAAAAAATCGTCATGCTGGAAAGCAATGCTTCTTCGGAAAAGAAGCCGAAAATAAAAATTCCTTTCAAAAAAGACGATAACGTTCGGGTTAAAGAAGGGCCTTTTGAAAATTTTGACGGCGTGGTTGATGAAGTAAACGCCACCAAGGGTCTGGTTAAAGTAATCGTAACTATTTTCGGCCGGGCGACGCCGGTTGAACTGGAATACTGGCAGATAGAAATGATTTAATTGACGGGACGGGAAATCCCTCGACTTCCCTCGGAATGCTGAGCAAAACCGAAGTAGTTCCCGACCCGTCATCCTGAGTGAAGCCCCGCCCAAACGGGGTGAACCGAAGGATCTCAAAGTGGAAAATTTATGTTTTCAGGAATTGATCAATTGACTGAGCCGCTAATTTTCCCTGCCCCATCGCCTGAATCACAGTAGCCGCACCGGTAACAATATCACCGCCTGCATAGATTCCTTTTTTTGAAGTAGCCAGCGTGGCGCTGTCTGCTTCAATATTACCGCGCTTGTTTAACTTAAGGTCGGGAGTCGCATCTAACAGAAGCGGGTTAGGCCCGTTGCCGATCGCCATTATCACCGTATCAACTTCTATTTCAAATTCCGAACCTTTGACCGGCACCGGTTTACGCCGGCCTGATTCGTCCGGTTCGCCCAGTTCCATCCGGATACATTTAATTCCCCGAACCCAACCGTCGCGATTACCCAGAATTTCCACCGGGTTAGTTAAAAGTTTAAATTCCAGCCCTTCTTCTTCGCCGTGATGAATTTCTTCTTTGCGGGCCGGCATTTCTTCGCGGGAACGACGGTAAACCACATACACATGTTCGGCGCCCAATCGTAAAGCCGTCCGGGCCGAATCCATCGCTACGTTCCCACCGCCCACCACCGCCACATTTTTTCCGCGCACAATCGGCGTGTCGTATTCCGGGAATAAATACGCCTTCATCAGGTTCGCCCTGGTTAAATATTCATTGGCTGAATAAACGCCGTTAAAATTCTCACCCGGAATATGCATAAATACCGGTAAACCGGCGCCGGTCCCGATAAAAGCCGCCTGATATCCTTCGTTAAAAAGGTCGTCAAGCGTAGCAATTTTACCGATGACCATATTAACTTCAAACTTCACGCCTAATTTTTGGAGATAAGATACCTCGGACTGGACGATTGCTTTAGGCAACCGGAATTCGGGGATACCGTACATCAGCACACCGCCCGGTTTATGCAGGGCTTCAAAAACCGTCACGCGATGTCCTTTTTTAACCAGGTCACCGGCGCAGGTCAACCCGGCCGGGCCGGCCCCCACAATCGCAATTTTACGGCCGGTTTTTTCCGGAATATCAGGAATCATTTCTTTACCCTGATTTCTTTCAAAATCAGCCACAAAACGCTCCAGCGACCCAATAGCGACCGATGCGGCTTTTTTACCGACAATACATTTTATCTCACACTGTTCTTCCTGCGGACAAACCCGGCCGCAGATAGCCGGTAGGGCATTACTTTCCTTAATCTTCCAAGCCGCCTCGGTAAATTTGCCTTCCTGAACCAGTTTAATAAAAGCCGGAATATTTATCTGGACCGGACAACCATCCATACAGAGCGGTTTTTTACACTGCAGGCAACGGCCGGCTTCCTTCATCGCCAGTTCCGGCGTAAACCCGAAAGGCACCTCGTCAAAATTATAACGCCGCTTTTTCGGATCCTGCTCCGGCACCTGCTGACGCGGTAGTTTTTCTTTTTTAGGAGTAGTTTCGTTTGACATTTTCTATCAATTAGGCGGACCGCAGCTACAATAAAGTCGCGCTTTTTCCGCCTTGGCAACGCTCGGCCAACTGTTCACATTTCTTGTCGTGCGCCAGTTGCTTATAGCGTTCAAACGCCTCTTTTTCCTGGTTTAAATAAATCCTTAAACGCTTGATTAATTCATCAAAATCAACCAGATGCCCGTCAAATTCAGGGCCATCCACACAGCCGAATTTTGTCTCGCCGCCCACCGTCACCCGGCAAACACCGCACATCCCGGTCGCGTCCACCATTAACGGGTTCAGACTGACCATAGTTTTGATCTTATGTTCTTTGGTAATCCCGCAAATAACCTTCATCATCGGCACCGGACCGATGGTCACCACCAAATCTATTGTTGTCCCGCGGTTAATCACGCTTTTTAATAGGTCTGAAGTAAATCCCTTAGTGCAATAAGAACCGTCATCCGTGCAAACGACAATCTCATCTGAAACCTCGCGCATTTC
>CAKKQI010000151.1 GCA_919901895.1 Candidatus Brocadiaceae bacterium
ATATATTCATTTTTAACCCTCTCGGAAGTGGTCCAGATTAGTCTTGACAAGGACACATCGGCCGGCAGGGTATCCGTTGCCCGAATCTCATACGTCCCGCCGCTGACCGTCTCACCGGACATTGTTGCCTGGGTCGGCGTTTCTTTGATTTCTATTTCCACCCCTTCCACGTCCAAAGTTTTTTCCCGGTTGGCCGCGGAAAGCCCCGGACAGGTTACTTTGATTTTGCCGCCTGATTCAGCCAGCACCGGAATCACATCCTGAATAAATAATACCTGGGCCGTTAAAGTGGTCGGCTCAACCGCCGGATAGACTACCGGAATCGTGGCCGTAAAAATTTTGGTGCCGGGTTGATATGATTTAAGCCCAACGGTCGCGGCGCCATTCTCATCAGTCGTAAGAGAATTCACGGCCGGTTCAAACAGGGCTCCGTTATTGGCTGAAATCTGAATATATTGCTTATCTATTTTAATTTTACTCTTTATAATATTCGTCTTTAATAGCTGGTATCAAGAAATAGCTTGTTTTAATGGCCGGCAGCAAAATATAGTTTTCTGATTTTTCTTCGGGGGTATTTTTTTCTACCTTAAACCTATAACAAGGCTGAAGATATTCATATTTAAAATCTTCGGCATAATAACAGATTTCAAGAAAAGATATTGTCCAGCCGATTACCGCTTGGGGAGCCCACCAATCAGTATTACTGATATCATTTTGAACTGATTCAAACGCCTCTAATAGAGTTTTAGTCGGGTATTTTTTATATTTTTTAAAATCCATCCACCTTTTAGAGACTTCCTTAATTACTCCGTCGGCTATTATTTCCACCCGTATATCTAATGTATTACCATCCGCTAGATAGCCATCAGCTGAAGCCGCATAATACACCGTATATGCATTAATTGTAGTTTTTGATTCCTCAAGATCAGAAACCGTTATTGTTGACGAATCCCCAAATACGACATGTTTTATTTGTCCTTCCGGATATAATCCATGCGATTTTAGGAACCTGTCGGCAATCTGTTTTGCTTCTTCTTTAGTTACGGAGATTCCTTTATCCTCTAATTTACGAGCTACTTCTTCTTTAAGAGCATAAGTAAACCTTCCTTCTCCACCAGCGCCTTCATGTTTACAATAGACCGTTAATCCATAATTGCCAGATTCAAAATAAAATGTTGGTCTGTCATCATTTTCGTTTACGTCCCCCCATGGTTTAGGATTCATCCCAAATGTCTCTTCGGCTATTTTTTTTGCTTCTTCTAAAGTAAAACCTTTGTAATCCACTTTATATACCAACAGATATTTAGGAACCTCCGGAAATTCCCCTTTCAGCACGAGTTTATAATCTTTAAGTCCACATAAATTATATAATTGATAAGGGGCGTAATCCTCTCCGAGTCCCTCTTTTAAATGCTCGTCAAATTTTATCCTCGGTAATTTATCACTTAACGTGGCTAATAATTCATCTTTTAATGGACTCATTTCTTCCGAAATCAGAGAAGTCCTCTGATCTGATAAGCAACCGCCTATTAATCCTAAAATTACTAACAGATAAAAATACTTTTTCATTATCATTTAGGAAGAATAATCGTTGGTTTTAATTGATAGGTGTTTTTATCAGTAGCGCTTATTTTATATTCGGCTTCATAATCTGGTGATAAAAGATTACCATCACCTGGTAATTGGTCAGTTAACGCAGAGTTTAAACCAAAGGTTGTAACGGTCCTTTCTTTACGATCCTTAAAATCATTTGCTTGACGGGCCCAAGACTGTTGGAATGTTTGAGGCGGCTCATACTTACCTGTGAGATATTCTCCAAAGCGTGTGCCGGCACGAGATTGTATTAGCATGGTCGATTGATAGCCCTGAAGTAAATGTGCGCCACCCTGAAGGGCATTTTTTAAATTACCGGTTGAAGTGGTCAGCATATTACAGGTATAAAAGACAACCCAATCGACATCGTGGTCGCCGAAAATCATCTCTTCTATCCGGGCTTCTGTTTTATTAATAAACACAATATAAGCGCCGGGGCCATGCCCCGCAAAAACCGCAATATCAACCGCATCAACCCACTTTTTATCGTCGGTGGTTAGCCAATGGGTATTGCTGGCGGCCTTGTCGCCATTCATAAAATTAACCGTCCAATTTGGCCGGGCTCTTAAAATTTCATCTCTTAATCCTTCGCAAAAAGATTTGGTATAGGTAAGTGGCCCATAATAATCGGCTGGATATACTTGTTGATATTCAGCCCCAAATTCTCCGCGATCTACCATAATACTATGAGCAATTTTAAAATTAGCATCGCCCACCACAATTAATTCTTCGTTTTCAATATTTAAATAAATGTTAGTTCCATCTTTTTTTTCTTCATCAGAAATAATAATAGAAACCGGGGCGGAAGTGAAAATACCGGCATTCGTTCCTGTTTCTGTAACTTCAAAAGTAAACGCTTGACTCCATTTATTTTCAGAACCATGGGAGGTTTTTAAATTAAGCAGGTATTTTTCCACTGCATTTTTCTTCTGATTCAGATTAGCTGCGGCTATTTTGACGTAGATTTTATCGCCTTTATTAAACATCTGTTGGGCGGATCTTAATTGTTTTCTTCTTTGGTCCCTTGGATAATCAGTTATTTCTTTTAAGCAAGCCGCATCGCTAAAGAATTTAATGCTCTGCGCTATGCCAATATCGCGATAAATATTCTCGTATTTTATTGTTAGCTTTTCAAATTTAGGCCCTGGCTGTGGCGTACAACCAAAAGAAGCTATTATAAAATTTATAGTTGGCTGATCCAAAATTCCATCATATAACAAAAAACGTTGCGACATTAAAGGACTACCGGATTCAAGAGCTAAATTCGCCTGTGCTAAAATTTCTTCGGTTGGGCTGGTATCATAAATGTCAAAAAACTTAGCAATCGGTTGAACTGTATTTATTCTTACTCTGAATTTACTAACCTCTGATATGGTTGGAAGTTCTGTTTTGATATTTGGGAATGATGGGCCGATGGAAATTGGTGCAATTGGAGGTAGCGGATTATAAGGCGTTTCTGGATCTGCTTCAAAACCAGGTTCAACTGGAAGAGATGGTTCTGTCATGGTTTCTTCTGAAACCTCAACCGGCAGATCTACGTCTTCTATCGGCTGGTTATTATTTTTAATAGCCACCAGAGTTTCGGCATTCATTACCAACGCTGTTTCGATTATGTCATAGATGGGCTTATTTTTAAAGTCTAAGATAAGAGATCCTTTATGATTTAGTCTTTCCCTGACAGTTTCAATACCATAAACAAAGTCTGTACTAACAATCTCAGGGTGGTAAAACGGAAGATTTTGTTTAAGCGCAATTAAATCATTTTCTAAACCAGAATAAACTAATTTTATGGATACAGCCCCTTTGTTTCTTTCTAAACCTTTCGGTCTGAAATGCCGCCTTCTTAAAATCTCCGAAATATCGTTATCACTAATGGTTTCATTGCTCGGCATTTGAGGAGTATCAGTTTTAAAAATAATCCGTAGCCAATCTTTTACGACAAATATTTTTTCTGTTTCATTAATCTCGTTCGTGATTAAAAGAGGTATTATTTTATCTGAAGACGAGAAATTTTCCTGGACGGTATTGCCTTGACGAATAATTTCTTCATCCGTCCCTATTTCATTTTCCGTATAATTCAGCATCTCCGCGGTGGCGATGAGATAACCGCCGTAAAAAGCAGATTCATAATGACTGTCTTCAGCCCACCAGACCCGAATCCGATTTGTGCCAACATTAAACGGACTGGCTCCCCCGATATAATCGGGGCTAGCTGGTGCTGGTCTCCAGATAAGCCGCTCGCCGTCAAAGGTGAATTCCGCCGGATAGTCTTTCATCCTGATAAATCTTTTGGCCGGGTCAATGGGTCGGTCCGTTGAAGTTTCATCGTATCCATCATCCAACGAAATCGCCATATCTTCCGGGTTAAACATCCCCCCGACCTGATAACTCTTGGTGAATTTCAGGGCAACCTGCGGATTGATTCCTTTGATAATTGCGTAGTTCGCCGGACGAAAACCGTCAATAAATTGGACGTAAATCACGTCTTCAAAATATTTGGTGGTTCCGTTAAATGAATAAATACCCGTGACCGTAATCGTTTTCATCTCCGCTATCGTGGCGCTAAGATAACCTTTGGTGACGCCGCCGGCATCCGTGGGAACCGGCTGGATGATGGTATTAGCCGAACCGCTGACTTCCAGATTGATGCCAACCCCTGATTTCGGATGGCCGGATTCATCCCGCAGGATGATACTTATTTCCGATCGGCTCTGGCCATCGGCCGGCAGTGTATCCGTTGCCCGAATCTCATACGTCCCGCCGCTAACCGTCTCGCCGGACACCGTTGCCTGGGTCGGCGTTTCTTTGATTTCTATCTCCACCCCCTCCACGTCCAAAGTTTTTTCCCGGTTGGCCGCGGAAAGCTCCGGACAGGTTACTTTGATTTTCCCGCCTGATTCAGCCAGCACCGGAATCACATCCTGAATAAATAATACCTGGGCCGTTAAAGTGGTTTGATCAATCGTGGCGGTAAAGACCTTTGTTCCGGGTTGATATGATTTAAGACCAACTGTCGCCATACCGTTTTGGTCCGTGGCGAGCGAATTTACCGCCGGTTCAAAAACCGCCCCGCCGCCGGCCGCAATTTGGATGAATTGGTTCGCCAAAGGTAATCCGGCCGCGTCTTTTAAAGTAATGGTGATGTCTGATTTAGAAATACCGTCAGCCCGGACCACGCTGCCGGCTTCAATCGTATAACTTCCACTGGCTACTTTAACAGTATCCGTAGCCGGCGGATAGTAATTAACCGCAATTAACGGTTCAGACCGATAAACATATCGCCAGGAACTATCACTCAGAGGTACATTTTCGTAGCGGCTTCCAGATAAAATGTTTCCTTGAGTATCGGTAAAAGCGCTACCGTCTTTCTTGAAACTCTGGATAGTAACAGTCCCGGGATTAGTCGCGGCCGTGGCCACCGCATAAAAAACCGTGGGATTTTCCATTCGAGCAAGATCGTAGTAAGGGACAAGTAACCCGTTGGCGATATTATCTGCGTCCTGGAGGATAACACGCCACTGATAAGTCAAAGGTTGTAAGTTTTCTACCACAGCAATTATTCCAGAAGCGGCATTATAATAATCACGGCCAGACTTTCTATAATCGTGCTGGAATGGTATAGCCACCGCCGTTATTTCCCCATAAGACGCGGGAACATCTACTTTCAGACCGGTTGTCGCATATCTGGTGTCAATTTGCGGGAAACCCAGAGAACCATCCTTGGTCGTAACCGGATTTCCGTTTATATCGGTGTAGGTAATAGAAAGCGGGGTTATGTTTCTATATTTTACATAGAGGATAGTTCTGTCAGCAGAATAGGTTTTATCGTAAATTTCGAGATTAATTGGGTTGGTCAAAAATTTGAGATCATATTGACCACGGCTGGCATCATAATATGAAAAACCATAAGGAGTAATCATTCCGGAACCATTGACTGCGGGTAAGGCGGTAGAAAAGTTGGCTTGATCCAAGCGAAGCGGCAGGACTATTTCAAAATAACCATTGCCAATGCCTACCCAGTAATTGCCACCCATAAGCATTCTGCCTTCCATCCGAACTGAGACATCTCTGGCCGGCTGATTATTTTGGTTGGGAAAAACAGTAACGGGTGTAACCGGGTCCATATAAGTAAAAGTACTACTGGCCGAAAGCGGTAGGGCGTATCTTGTTCTGGCGGCGGTATATGGTGGGACGTTTGTTCCCGGAGCGGAAACGGTCACTTGGGCTACTATTTGGTCTTTGGTAACGGGTAATTGCGGACCAAAAGCCCTGGCCGAGCCCCATACATCAGTTCGGTTATAGGCGACTGAAGTGATATCTCCGGTGACCCAAAAATCAAATTTTAATATCTGGTCGAAAACGGGGTTGCCAAAGGCATCATCCACGCCGGCCGAGCATTGAACAATCGCATTATTGTTATTAATCGAACTCCAATAATAAGGCGGAGAAAAATATATACCTGCTCTTATTCGGGCTGGTTCACCCGATAATACGGTGAGATCATTGGATAACCCATTAAGGATTTCCCAATCTAACTGAAATACCGAATATGGCCCGAGATTAGTAGGCGGAGTAGTAGAAGCTCCGATGTATTGAATTCCTGAAAAGAGAAAGACGAGACCATCTGAAATAGTCTTGACTCCGTGATCTTCGGCGGTAAAATTCACGACTATCCATTTGGCCTCAAGCGACCAGGGAAACCGCGCGGGATCATAAGTAGTTATGGATTCTTCATACCAGCCGAAATAATAGTATCCATAAACATAGACCGTTCCTTCAAAATCCGTGGCAATGGTTCCGTCTGGATTACGGACGGTAAGAGTAAATCCGGTCGGCACGCCAGCCTGGACAACATTGTTTTGTAAACTAACGTTTACCAAAACGTTTGCTTTGACCGAAAATGTTTTGGTTACGGCCGGGATTCCGGGATAATCAGGCAGACTGACCCTTACCTCGATACTTTTGGTTTTATCAAATACGATAATAGGGGCGGTGTACGCTTTTCCCTCTTCATCTGAAGTAATACTGAAATGTTGCTGAAACGGCGCGGTATCCACCAGTTGAATTATATCTACTTCTGTTCTTATTCCAGGGATTGGGTTGCCATAGGTATCAGCCGGGGAAATGATGAAAGGGTCGATCTCTTGACCGGCGGTGATAATTTTGAGGGGATGTTCTACGACTACTGTAGAAAGTGTTGATGGAAGAACATCAATACCGGTTTGGGCGCCGTTGACCGCCCAATTAGACGACCAGAATGCTTCAATAAATGGATCACCGGCCGTGACCAGGGCGGGAAGAGATACGGTTTTTACGCCGCGATCGCTATAGCTGAAATAAGTTACTTTCCATCTGATTGAAGATTTTCCATCGGAAGTATAAAAATATACGTATCCGGTAAAATTGGTTACGGTGTTTCCGTTTTTGTCAATGGCTCGAACGGTTACGTTTAAAGGCGTTCCGGCTACGACCGGATCTGAAACTCCGATAACCTCAAAAGCAAAAGGGCCGGATGGAATCGAAACAACCGAGAGCCTGACGGGACTTGAAGTACCGATATTACCAACGTGATTTTCGGCGTTAGCAATTAATTCTAATCTTTTGCCGGCCAGGGTGGTTGGGATGGTGTAACTAAACTCGTAAGGCGCTTCGGTATCCGCGGCGATCTCTGGTCCATTGGCAAACAGAGTTACTCTGGTAACCGCTACGTTATCCCTGGCTTTTACCGTGATAGGAATAGTTTTTCCGGCAGGCTGATTGCGGCCAAGGGGGTATTCAATCCAAACCTCGGGCGGTATGACATCTACCGGGGCAGTCGTTACGGTAAAACTTGAAATAGTCAATCCGATATTTCCGGTTTTATCCTCGATCTGAGCGGTGATAGAATTATCGCCTTCGGGTAATTTTTCTGTTTCCGGGATCTGATATCTTGCCTCGGTTTCAGTTATGGTAAAAAAAGCGGTTTTGTCTACGCCATTTATTAAAACATTAAATGTTGCAGGGTTTAGTCCCGAAGTTTCATCAGAATAACTAATGACTATCTCCAGCGTGTTTGTGTCTATGGTGGAGCCGTTAGGTGGATTTATGACGGTTATAGTTGGCGGAACCGTATCAACGGTGAAAGACCATTTGAATTGGGTGGCTGGGTTACCGGCCTTATCAGAAACATCTACGTTTATCGTGTGCAGGCCTTCTGATAAGGGTTCTGAGGGAGTAAAAGTAAAATTTGATTCGGTTATCTGGGCTGACGGAGTAAAATCTACATTGTCTACAAGAATTTTTGATGAGGTTAGGTCTATTCCAGAAAGATTATCTGACCAATCAGCAGAAATGCTTGGAGTTTTGTTTTTAACGTATGAATCCGGGACCGGCGAGGGATTAGTGATAACCGGCGGGGTGATATCCGTAGTAAAACTCCAGGCGGCTTCAGCCGGATTACCGGCCCGGTCTTTGACTTTAATTTTTACGGTATGGATACCATCGGAAAGGTTTGTTTGGGGGATAAGAGAAATATTAGCGGCGCTAACGGCCGCTTGATTGGTTAGGTCTATGCCGTCTAAAAATATTTGGGCAGCGCTTACATCTATTCCGGATGTTCTATCCAGATAATCAGCGGAAATCTGCGGTTTGGGGTTATTGAGAATTGAATCGGGCGCGGGAGTCAGATTTGAAATCTCAGGCGGCGTGATATCAGTCATAAAACCCCAGGTTGCCTGGGCCGGATTGCCGGCCAGGTCTTTAATTTCTACAATCGCGGTATGCGCACCGTCCGGCAGGTCGGCCGGCGGGGTATATGAAAGGCCGGTCAAAGTAACGTTAGTCGTAGTAATCAGGTCAACGTTGTCCAGCCAGAATTTTACACTGGTTTGGTCAATACCGGCCAGGGTATCGTTATAATTAGCCGAGATAAGGGGCCGGGGATTATTCAAGATGGCATCCGGCCAAGGGGTCAGGTCGGTGATAGTGGGCGGGGTGTTATCAATCAGAATCGTGCCGCTAAGAGAATTACTGATACCGATTAATTTAATTTTGTCGTCGTCTTCATCCTCACTGGAGTGGGACGAACCACTGCTGCCGCTGGAAAAACCATGCTCATTTTCTTCTTCCTCTGGTTTTTCCCCGCCTTTGGCGGGGCGGGCCCGATAAAGTTTTCCGGTCAGCGTATATTGATACAACCCATCGTCTACTAATTGACCGGCGCGGTTTAAACCATTCCATGATTGGGTTGCCGAAACCGGAAAATAGTGTTTTGCTTCATCATCGTCGTCTTCGTTATCATCATTCTTATTTTTGGGACGGGGTGGAGGGACTACATCTTTTTCGCTGACCAGTCGGACCACTTCCTGGTTAGTTTGCGCGTTAACGATGACCCAGGTATGCTCAATGTAGAAACGGAATTTATCATCGTCCTCTTTTTCATCTTCTTCAGCGCCTAATCCATCCACTCTTTTTACTTCAAAATCAGCGGTTAAAGCAGCCGTGGTTACCCGGGCGGAGAATGGGTCCGGGGTGTCTGAAACGGAAACCAGGCGGATTTTTTTATTCTCATATTTCCCGTTATTAGCGTCATCGTTTTTATTATTATCTTTGGCGTAAACCAGGGAAAACAAAAAAGAGGCAATAATAATCCCCCATAATCCGGTTTCCAGAAACTTCTTCATAAGTAATTCCTTCCGCTATAATTTTGAGTTTAATAAAAAATTCGTCCTTGAAAAATAAAAGAATTGTTTTAAGCGATTTAAGGTAAGGATGTTTTGTGTGGATAGAAATACAAATCGAAGACACGCAATACTAAAAGAATTAACGCGGAATTCACCTTTACCAGATAATAAGGTTTGAGGTAAGTTTTTTGTTACTACCAATAGTTATCCTTTTCCGGCAGGACGGTTCTATTTGAGTTTAATTTACTATACATTATATTAATTTCTTGTCAATAATTTTTCCAAGAAATTTCCGGTTCCGGGATAAGAAAATGATTGTTTAGATTATAAGAATATATTATAATTAAAGAAACAAACATACTCGTGAAATTTATGGAAAAATTTATTACCAGGCGTAAAACCAGGCCGGTTTTTATCGGGCCGGTGCAAGTGGGCGGCGGAGCGCCGGTTTCGGTGCAATCAATGACCAAAACGCCGACCGAAGATATCAAAGCCACGGTTCAGCAGATTCGCGAACTGGAAGAATTGGGCTGCCAGATTATCCGCATTGCCATCCCCCGTCTGAGCGCGGCCCGGGCGCTCGGCGAGATAAAAAAACAGGTCCATATTCCCATTGAAACCGACATTCATTTTAATCCCAATCTGGCGCTGGAGTCGATCGCCCAGGGAGCGGATGCGGTTCGGTTAAATCCTGGTAATATCACCAATCAAGAGGCGCTTAAGGAAATCGTTAAGCAGGCCCGGGCTAAAAAAATACCGATTCGCGTCGGATTAAACTCCGGTTCAATTGGCGGCTATCTCAAACAGAATAAAAAATTTTCATTAAAGATGAAAAGTGAAAAATGGACCGGCTGGAAAACGATGGTTAAATGCGCGCTGGAGTATTGCCATTTTCTAGAATCGCTGAAATTCCGCGATATTATGGTCTCCTTAAAGGCCTCTGATGTTATTTCCACTGTTAATGCTTATCGCCTGATGGCCGACCAAAGCGATTACCCGTTTCATTTAGGCGTAACCGCCGCCGGTCCCTTAATGGATTCCACCGTTAAATCAGCCATCGGAATTGGTACTCTCTTGATGGAAGGGATCGGTGATACCATCCGGGTGTCTATTACCGGTTCTCCGCACGATGAAGTCCGGTTGGGCTATCAGATTCTGGAAGCGGTCGGTCTGGGAAAAAAAGGTCCGGAGATTATTGCCTGCCCGACCTGCGCCCGGTGTGAAGTTGACATTGTCAAAATTACCGAACAGATAAAATCTGCTTTTACTAATCCCGCATTCGCCATTCCGAATTCGCCATTAAAGGTGGCCATTATGGGTTGCGTGGTAAACGGGCCGGGTGAGGCGACGGAAGCGGATATCGGCATTGCGGCCGGACGCGGCTTTGCCTGGTTATTTAAAAAAGGCAGGAAAATCCGTAAGATTGCCGAAGACCGGATTGTGACCGAATTGCTTAAAGAAATTAAAAGCATGTAACAAAACAAGACTCCTATTTCTTTTTGTTAAACGCTTTAAATAAAAATAATTTAATTACCCTGATGAAACGGTCTAATCTCCTATCAAAGCAATTAAAATTTTCGCAAAGCATCGCCCGCCAGACCGGAACCCTGCTCCGTAAAATTATCCGGCAGAAAAACCGGGTGGTGGCTTACAAGCAAAGCGAAAAAGATCTGGTAACCGAAGCGGATAAACTGGCTGAAAAGTTTCTGATTAAAAAAATCAAATCGCAATATCCGGACCATCTAATTATTTCCGAGGAAAGCGCATCTGTTTCAAACGGTCAACACGCCCCGCTTGAGGCGGAACGGAGTGGCGCCGGTTTCAAATGGATTATTGATCCGTTGGACGGCACGACGAATTACGCCCATCAATACCCCTGTTATGCGGTTTCAATCGCGCTGGCGGCCTGTCCCGATTTTAGCGAGAATAAAAACAACGAAATAATCCTGGGCGTAGTTTATAATCCCAATCTGGACGAGATGTTTTACGGAATTAAAGGCGGTGGAGCTTATTTAAACGGCCAGAGACTGTCTGTTTCCCGGACGCAAAAATTATCACGGAGTTTTTTAAGCACCGGTTTTTCTTATGATATCAGAACTAACCCTGGTAAAACATTTACTCACTTCAGGAATTTTTGCCTGGCGGCGCAGGCGGTGCGCCGAGCCGGTTCGGCTGCCCTGGATTTATGCTACGTGGCGGCCGGGCGGTTTGACGGATTCTGGGAACGCGACCTGCACCTCTGGGACGTCGCAGCCGGGGCATTATTGGTAACCGAAGCCGGCGGACAAATCAGTAATTATCAAGGAAAAAATTATCAACTCTCATTTACATCTAATTATAAACAATCACTCGGAACGGTAGCCAGTAACGGATATATCCATCAACCGATGTTGAAAGTCTTAATGTAGCGAAGACCTTTAGGTCTCCATCTGTAAAATAATGGAAACCTACCACGTCCCGCCCTTGCGGGAAAGGTTTCCGCTACATAGAGAAAAATTTATTATGCTTGACAAAAAAATCATCGTTCAAATCAAACAAATTGTCGGGCCGGAATATGTTTTACAGACACCCGAAGACCGGCTGGCGCATTCTTATGATGCTTCCAAGCGGACGGCGCTCCCTGATTTGGTTGTTAAACCCGGAACAGTTGAAGAAATATCAGCCCTGATGAGATTGGCTTCGGAATATAATATACCAGTTATCCCGCGCGGGGCGGCCAGCAGTGTTACCGGCGGCGCCGTACCGGTTAACGGCGGAATAGTTATTGATACCGCCCGGCTGAACCGGATTATTGAAATAAATCAAGAAGACCTCAGGGCCGTCCTGGAACCGGGCGTCGTCGTAGCAGAATTTCAGAAAAAAGTTGAATCAATCGGACTTTTTTATCCGCCTGACCCAGCCAGCGCCGAGTTTTGCACCATTGGCGGGAACGTAGCCGAATGCGCCGGCGGACTACGCTGCATTAAATACGGCGTTACCCGCGATTATGTCCTCGGACTGGAAATCGTTCTGCCGAACGGACAAATTATCCATACCGGCAGTTATTCTCTCAAAAGCGTCACCGGTTATGATTTAACCCGTCTTTTTGTCGGCTCCGAAGGAACACTGGGTATTTTTACCAAAATTATCGTGCGTTTGATACCCAAACCGCAAAAAGTAGAAACGATTCTATCTTTTTTTGCCGATACGGCTCAAGCCCTCAAGATTACCACACAAATTATGGAATTGGGAATCCTGCCCCGGGCGCTGGAATTTATGGATGAATCATCCATCCGGGCGGTGCAAAACTACAAAAAATTTGACCTGCCCCGATTAGATCGGGGCCTGCCGGATGGAACCCGTTCTCTGCTTTTAGTTGAAATAGACGGCTCAGAATCGGAAGTAGCGGCTCAAGCCGAACAAATTCATGATTTTCTGAACCAGGCCGGTGCGATTAGAACAACTCGTGCCCGGGATTCAGCCGAAGCGCAGCATCTCTGGTCGCTCCGAAAAAGCATTTCCCCGGCCCTTTATTCCATCACCGCCCGAAAAACAAGCGAAGACATCAGCGTCCCGCGCAGCCAACTGGTTCCGATACTGAACGTTATCCGTGAAATAGAAAACAAATATCATATCCCGATGGCCACTTTCGGTCATGCCGGCGATGGGAACCTGCACGTTAATTTTCTTGTTTCTACTCAAGAACACGAACAGCATTTATCAGAAGCCGTTAAAAATTTATTTGAAGAAACTATAAAATTAAACGGCACCTTGAGCGGTGAACACGGAATCGGATTAACTAAATCTGCTTATCTTAACCTGGAAATCGCCCCGGCTGAATTAGCCCTGATGAAAGCCATCAAAAAATTAATTGACCCAAAAGGAATTATGAACCCGGGGAAAATATTTACCACTGATTAACACCGATTTCCAGATGCCGATTACCCAAGGGCTTTCACTGGGTATTAAGTTTCCCACGCTAAAGCGTGGCACCCAATTCGCCTTAGGCGGACTGTTGTTGGGTGTTAGGCTTTAGCCTAATGGGAACAATGTGAGATTCCATAATATGAACACACAAACCGCTTTTCCGGATTGGGTATCCGAACTGGATAAATGCGCCAGGTGCGGCACGTGTCGCTCGGTCTGCCCTGTTTTCAAGCAATTATCAGATGAAACCATGGTCGCCCGCGGGCGGTTGGTCCTGATTAAAGCCGCCCTTGAAAAAAACTTGCCCATCAGTCCTTATCTTACCAAAATCGTGGATTGCTGTCTGCTTTGTTTACGATGCCAGACGGCCTGCCCCTCACTGGTTAAAACTGGCCCAGCTATCCAATCCGCCCGGGCCTGGTTAGTTAAAAAGCAGGGATTGCCTTTATCTTTGAAATTCGGATTCCGGATTGTCCTGCCGCATAAAAAAATCTATGATTTTTTCATGAAACTATTAAGTTTTACCCAGACTGCCTTAGGAAGATTTTTTAAAAATATTAAACCCTTAGCCGGACGCCCGGGTCAGCTAAGGCATCTGCCTTTTGTTTTCTCTAATCTTTTAACGCCGCTAAATCTGGGCCGGCAGGTTCCGCCCATCCAGTCTGAACCGGCTCTTAAAAATTTACCCGGACGTTATAACGCTCCGCATAAAAAACTTACTGTAGCAATCTTTAGCGGCTGCCTGATTAACTATGTTTATCCCCAAATTTTGCGGTCAATGACGGAGGTCTTACGCCGGGCCGGGATTTCTTTTATTTTACCAAAAGACCAGGTTTGTTGCGGAATTCCGGCGCTGGTGTACGGCGATACCACGACCGCACGCCGGTTGGCCCGGAAAAATATCCAGGCGCTTCAACCGGAAAAAGTTGACTTTATCCTGACCGCTTGCGGCACCTGTGGACAGATGCTTAAAGAAGAATACACCACGCTATATCATGGCAACAAAACGGACCAATTATTAACAACCCAAATCACCGCCTTAAGGAATAAAGTCATTGATGTCATGGAATTTATCAACAAACATACCGATTTATCTCCGGTCCAACAAAAAATCTCAACGACTTACCATACCCCCTGTCATTTTCTCTGGAATAACTCCGCGGAAATAACTAAAAGCATCCTGCAAAAAATTTCCGACTACCAGGAAACAGATAAAGAAGGGCTCTGTTGCGGCGGTGGTGGGTTATTCAGTTTAAAATACCAGAAATTGGGATTGGCTATCGGTCGTTTAAAAATGGACACGCTATCCTCTTTTCCCGCCGCTGGAAGGATAAGCAACCAGGCGCCGGAATCTCGAAAGTCATATTTAATTACCGGTTGTCCCGGTTGTATGATGCAGTTAACCTGGCTTCTTAAAGAAACCGGAATGAATTATATCCAAGTTGCTCACTCAATTGAATTTTTCAACCGGGCGTTATGAGCCTCCCCTCGATAAGCCCTGCCCCCCGATGCCCATCGGGGAGCGGGACAAGGAGAATAAAATTTTTCTGGTAAATACCAGGACAAAACTATATACTTATATTTATGAAAATTCTTTTATGTGATGACGAGAAAACGATTGTCGTTACTCTTTCAGATGAACTAAAATCAGCCGGCCACGAAGTAGTTGTTTCCGGTAACGGCAATAAGGCGTGGGAGTTAATCCAGTCCTCCGCTTCAAGCGGCTCAGCCGGATTTGATTGTGTCCTACTTGATATTAAACTTCCTGGCCTGGACGGGCTGGAAATATTGAAGCGCATTAAAAAAATACAGCCGGATTTACCGGTAATAATTATTACCGGTTACGGAACGGTAGAAATGGCCGTGGAAGCAATGAAATTCGGCGCAGTTGATTACGTCCAAAAACCTTTTTTAAATGAAGAAATTATTCTGATTCTGGAAAAAATCCAGCAATTCCAGAACCTGCAAAAAGATTACCTCCGGCTTAAAGAACAGATACATGAACGAACCCAATTTGCCAATTTAGTCGGCAAGAGCCAGAAAATGCAAGATGTTTATAAACTGGTGGAAAGCGTTTCCAAAAGCGATGCCGGCGTATTAATTGAAGGAGAAAGCGGCACCGGCAAAGAATTGATCGCCGAGGCGATCCATTACAACGGAGTCCGAAGAAACGGACCGCTGGTCAAGATGAGTTGTTCGGTTTTTCCGGAAACTTTAATTGAATCCGAACTCTTCGGTTATGAAAAAGGCGCGTTTACGGATGCCAAAAACCAAAAAATCGGACGATTTGAACTGGCTGATAAAGGCACTATTTTTATTGACGACATCGATGATCTGTCCCAGACCGGCCAGATAAAACTTCTGCGGGTGTTACAGGAAAAGACATTTGAACGGCTGGGCGGTACGGAAACGATTAAAATTGATATTCGGATTATTGCGGCAACTAAAGTAGATTTGTTGAGTCTGATCAAAACCGGCCGGTTCCGTGAAGATTTATATTATCGTTTGAATGTTATTACGATTAAACTGCCCCCTTTAAGAGAACGGGAAGGCGATATCATTTTACTTTTACATTATTTT
>CAKKQI010000152.1 GCA_919901895.1 Candidatus Brocadiaceae bacterium
GAAATCCGGAATATTTTTAACCGCCACGGCGGTAATTTAGGGGAAGCGGGATGCGCCGCGTATATTTTCTCGCCCGACCCGGAAACACCCCAATTTTTAATTCCAATTGAGGACAAGGCCACGGCGGAAAGGGCTCTCAGTCTCGCCCAAGAACTGCAAGACCACGATGATGTCCAGGAAGTGCACGCCAACTTTGACATCGTCGAATAGCTAATCCCATGCCGAAAAAACTCCAATTTTTAACACTTTCTTTGTCGGTTACTTTTGCTTTAGGTTTGTTAAATAAACTGGCCCCCTCAATTCAGCCGTGGGGGATTATTGCCATTTCTTTAATTGCCTATTTTGTTTCGGCCTACCTTCTCCGCTATGATTTAACGGGCATCGAATTTATAACACTTTTGGCCCTGCCGTCCTTTTTCACCTTCGCTGTCGGTTCCGTTCTATATTATTTTCCTAACTTTAGTTTTGCCTTCCGTGCCCTAATTCTATTTCTTTTCGGCCTTTCTTTTTATCTGACGCTTCTTTCGGAAAACATTTTTAATGTCGGGCGGGATCGGCCAATTCCGCTGCTAAAGGCGGCCGGAACAGTTTCTTTTCTCCTGACCCTGTTTACGGCTTTTCTTCTTTTTACCGTTCTTTATAAAACCGGTTTTCCGGTTTTTGTTCAATGCTTATTGGTTGGGATTATTTCGTTTATTTTAGCCTTTCAGTCTCTTTGGACGCTGGTTTTGGGCCATGTCTGGGACCGACAGGTTATTTTGGGCAGTCTAATATTGGCTTTGGCGGAGCTGGAACTTACTATCGGGATATCTTTTCTGCCTTTTGAGTCGTTTTTCCTGGCTTTAGCCCTCAGTACCGGCTTTTACGTCTTTTTAGGGACCGCCTACAATTACCAACGAAAGACATTAAAAAACAGGATATTTATTGAATACGCAGTTGTTGCCGCGATCGTTATATTCCTCCTCGTCAAAATTTAACCAGCCCGGAAGGGGTAGGGGAGATACCTATTTTAAGACGATTCTAAAGCATAAATACGTTCATTTTAACAACTACTAGTTAAGACTGCTAAGTATTTACCGTAATATACTATAAGACCTGTTTACCCTATAATTATTGTATACAAAATGTGCGTTATTAAACGATTGTTATGTAGTCTCCCGACACCGGTAACTATAGGGCTGAAATTTAGCTGGTTTTGTGGATAACTATGTGGAAAACTACTAAATTAGCACCAATAAGGTCATTTCGACCTTTAGATTACTGCTTAATTATTAATGTAACAGATACAATCTATATGTCTCTCTGATAGGCACTCTTTCTTGTCTTCACCCAAGACCTTCCGGGTCCTCTCCCTTATCCCTTGTCCACCAAGCTTAATCCTTGTCAGTCAGGAACATTCCTCCACCAAAGGCAGGCCGATTGGCACTTTACAGTGTTTGTCCTTTAAGGACAGCCTAGGCGGGTTTGATGAAACGGTCAGATAGTCA
>CAKKQI010000153.1 GCA_919901895.1 Candidatus Brocadiaceae bacterium
CCGGCCGTGGCTTACGGATTAAGCGAATTAATTGCCTGGACCGGTTTTGATAAAAATAAAATTATTGTCTGGGAGCAGGCTCAGGATGAACTGGAAGGGGCCGGTTATAAGATTAACCTAACTAACCAGGACGTTCGTTGTGCGGCTACTTTTAACCAATGGCGGGAGCGGGTGCGGAACCAGGCGCGCCAGCCGCTGGTTGGTCTTGATAACCAGGAGGTTAAAATCGGCTCGACCACAACCCGTTTAAGTAATCTTATTACCAAATCAACCACGCTAACCATTAATATGCCGGCGCTTAAAACCCATAAGTTTAAAGAAAATACCGGCGTGAGCGGCGCGATATTAAATATGTATGGCGCGATTGAAATTACCGGACCTGACCCGGATAACCCCAAGGAAAAACCGGGCAATAGCAAAGAACTTTATGCCAATGAATGTAATCCGTCCGCGGCTGAGGTATCGGCCATTCCGGCTATCAAAGATAAAACCAAATTAATTATTTGCGACGCGATTTACCCGCTTTATAATGGCGGCCCCGGTGATGACCCCCGGTATCACTGGGATTATAACGGTTTAATCGCCGGTTTTGATCCGGTCGCCCTGGATGTAATCGGACAGGAAATTTTGCAGGAATACCGCAATCAACACGGTGACCCAAACGCCCCCAAATTGAAATCAGATTATTTAACTACTTGCGGAAGCCCCAAATACCAGTTAGGTAAACACCAGCGTTTCCAGATAGAATTGATTAAGCAGGAAATTTAAAAAGCACCGCTGAAGACTTCTACGGCCGGTCCGGTCATATAAACACAATTATCCTTGGCCCATTCTATTTCCAATGTTCCGCCTTTAAGAATAACTTTCACCTTCCTTCCTAACCGTCCGGTGAAAACACCGGCTACCACTGAAGCCGAAGCGCCCGTCCCGCAGGCCAGCGTCTCTCCCGCCCCGCGTTCCCAGGTCCGTTGTTTAATTTTCCCCCTATTAATTACTTGAACAAATTCAACATTAGTTTTTCGAGGAAAAAAACGGTGTTTTTCAATCAGCGGCCCAGACCGTGCCACCGGATAAGCAGCTACATTTTCCACAAAAACCACACAATGCGGATTACCCATAGAGACACCAATGGCTCTAATTTTTTTATTTATAATTGATCCCGCTAAAGCGGGATAATTCGTAATTCTACCTGGTTTGCCCATATTGACTTTCACCTGGGTAACCAGTCCTTTTTTTACCGTTAACCAAATCGGTATTATTCCGGCTAAAGTTTCTACGGACAGGGCGGTTTTATTAGAAAGGCCTTTTTCATAAACAAATTTTCCGACGCACCGGATACCGTTTCCGCACATCTCCGCCTCGCTTCCGTCCGAATTGAATATTCTCATCCGGAAATCGGCCTGGGCTGATGGCAAAATCATAATTAAGCCGTCTGCGCCGATCCCATAATGGCGATCACAGACACGTTTGGCTAATTGAGAATGATTTTGGATTATCTTTTTTAAACAGCTGACCATAATAAAATCATTACCGGTTCCGTGCATTTTGACAAATTTAAGCATTGAGATGTTGCTCCTGATTGAGATTACGCTATAAAATCTATGGTTACCAATTTTAGCAGTTCTTTATTAAATGGTTCAAATTCCTCTTTCTCCGCAATGGTTTTTCCTTCTAAGAAATCTCCGATTTCGGTCATTAATTTCTTCCAGTTTTTATGCTGATTCTTCTAGTTTTTCCATATTTGCCTGGGTCCGATGAAAGCAAGAAACTCGCGCCGCTTCAGAAACGGCTTAATCCGGCCAATCAGGTCTCTTTGAATCAACACAAACTACCTTACTATTCTTGCAGTATTAACAATATTAGTATAACTACAATTGCAGGGGTGTCTATAAATATTATTGCTTTTTCGAATCCATCTGCGGAATAAACGTCTGAACAAAATCATTTATATTAGCGTCATTTTTCAAGAAGATACCTCTTATTAATTGACTTTTCGCAATCAATAATTATAATACGATAAATTATAGTTTTGTCCTAATAAAATGTCAACTAATCAAGAACTGATTCAGCAGATTAATCAATTAAGAAAAAAACGCCACGCGGTCATTTTAGCGCATAATTACCAGCGGCCCGAGGTGCAAGACATCGCTGATTACGTCGGCGATTCGCTGGGATTAGCCCAGCAAGCCGCTGAAACAGCGGCTCGGGTGATTGTCTTTTGCGGGGTCCATTTTATGGCGGAAACCGCCGCGATCCTCTGCCCGGACCGGCTGGTCCTGATGCCGGACCCGAATGCCGGTTGCCCACTGGCTAATATGATAACCGTCCGTGGATTACAGAAAAAAAAGTCGGAATATCCTGAAGCGGCCGTGGTAACCTACGTCAACAGCAGCGCGGCCATCAAGGCGGAAAGCGATTACTGTTGTACTTCTTCCAATGCGGTTAAGGTCGTCCAGGCCATCCCGGCCAACCGGCCGATTATTTTCGGGCCGGATAAAAGCTTAGGTCGCTACGTTGAACGCCAAACCGGCCGGTCGCTGATTCTCTGGCCGGGGTATTGCCCGACCCACCACCGGATTCTGGCCCGTGATATCAAAGCCAAAAAACAAAAATACCCCGAGGCTAAAGTGGCGGTGCATCCGGAATGCACCGAAGACGTGATTAACCTGGCTGATAAAGTAGCCAGCACCAGCGTCATTTTAAAATATGCCCGGGAAACCGATGCGAAAGAATTTATTATCGGGACGGAAATCGGAATTTTACACCGGTTGCAAAAAGAAAATCCCGGCAAACGTTTTATCATTGCCTCGCGCTTGACCGATTGCCCAAACATGAAACTTACTAATCTGGAAAAAATTCTCTGGTCGCTGGAAGATCTGGCGTACGAGATTAAAGTACCGGATGAAATGGCCCGCCGGGCCCGGCAAGCCATTCAACGAATGCTAGAGTTAACTTAAAATCTTTAATAAAGTTATTTTTTGATTTGACATCAGCCGGTATTTTTATTATACTTTAAATAATATGAGAAAGAAAACGAGCCCGGAATTCTTTGAATTAATCAAAAACAAAGACTTTAAAATTAAAACGGCCGACCAAAAACCGGAAACGGAAATTAAAGTTGAGCCGGTCGTCAAAGTCAAGGAACCGGAATACAAACCGGTTCAGTCAACCCAGAATACTACTCGCGCGGCCTATCCTAAGTTAAAAACCTCTTTCGTTAGAAAAACCGGCGGGCAAACACCAGGCGACCGGATATTTACAATGAAATATAACACCGCGATTTTCTTGGTGATTCTGGTCGTGATCGCTATTTTCCTGGCTTTTATGTGGAGTCACTGGAATGATTTAACCAAACAGCCTTCTAATTCAGGTAATGTCTTGCGCGGGACACCCAAACAATCACCCTCTCCGGCGCCCAAAGACAAAGAGCCGTCTCCGGTGGCGAGTTCAACTTACTATACGATTCAATTGCGCAGTTTTAAAACAGACCGTCCGAACGAAATTGCGGCCGGCCAGATCGTGACCAAACTTAAGAATGCGGGCATTGATGCCGAAAAGAAAAAAGGAATGATTAACGGTATTTCCCTCTGGGTTATTTATGCCGGCCGATTTTCTTCCGAGAATGAAGCCCGGTCAGCCGTTAATAATTATAAAAAATTATATCATGATTTTGATAAAGATTTTAGAAATTACAAGGTGGAAAAGAAAACGAAATAATTTACCACTGATTACACAGATTCAATCCGTGTTAATCAGCTCGAATCCGTGTGAATCAGTGGTTAGGAGATTGAAATATGTCAATTCATAAAAGTTTAGTGCCGCGTGCAAAATTAAAAAGGCATCGCAATGTACTGACCCGCTGGGAACGGGTCGCTCGTTTAACCAAAGAAGAGCGCTGGAAAGAAGATGATTCGGTTTTCGGATTGCCTAAAGTGCGTAATATTATCCAGAAGGTAAAAGCCAAACCCAAGAAGGAAGCGACGGCGACGGCTGAAGGGGCGGCGGCTCCGTCGGCAACCGGAACGACCGCAGCGGCTCCGACGACCGGTAAACAAACAGTACCGGCTAAAGCATCGGCCGCACCGGCGGCTAAAAAGGAAAAGGCGAAATAGAATCAAAATAAAAGACTAAAGAACCTATCCTAATAATATTGTAGCGTCGGTCCGCCTCAGGCATGATATCCCCGACAATCTTAAGGCGGGACATAAAGTCCAGCGCTACTAACGGATGGTTTTAGAATAGTACCTAAGAGGCCTTTTATAAATTGGAATGCTGACGGTTTGAGCGGCGCGATGGCTTAACAATATTAAAATCAACGGTTTTTAAGACCCGGCCGGTTTCATCTACAATTTCCACCACGCCGGTACCGGATGATTTGCAATCAATATTCTTTTTACACCAGGTTTGGAATTGCGCACTGTCCACTTTAATCCACTGGCTCGGATAAACCTTTCCTTCAATGTACCAAAGATATCTTACTCTCTTGCCGCTACCGTTTAATACCTGCGCCCAGCAGAAGACCGGACCGTTGTCTGCCGATAAAATAGTCATCGGGCTGACCGGCTTCCCGTTCTGAATACCCAGACAAATAACGGCCTGGGAAACCGACAGGGATTTTTCTTCTCCGCCGGCGACCGACAGGTCTTCAACACAGGTTAATTCAATAATATTATTAAATTCCCCTGGGGTTTGTTCCGATAATCCGGAAGTTGTTTTTCCTGCCTCGCCGGTAGGCGAAACCGAGGTTTCACTTTCCCCGACCACTAAGGCAATAATAAAATAGGATAATAGCAAGGTGGCGACGATTAACCCCCCGCCGATAATTAGTTTTTTCTTCATATGTACTTTTTCGGAAAAAAAAAGGACAAACTTTAACGATTAAAACATTTTTTATCTCCAGTGTGATACACCCGGATTGCCCGGACCGGTTTAACCGGGCAGACGTGTTCGCACAATCCACAACCAATACATAAATCACACTCAACATAATAACGTAACGGTTTTTCGCCGTATTCGTCCCAGACCGCCTTAATGGCTTTTTCCGGCACCGGGCAATGTTCTTCGCAGGCGCCACAACGAATGCACAGCCGATCATTAATACACGCTTTACCAATCACCCACTTTTTTTTCACATCTATTTCTAACGGTTGAATGGCCTCGGTAGGGCAAATTTGCGTGCAGAGATTACACTCATAAGTACAATAACCAATCAGCGGCATCAGAGCCGGCGTCCACATTCCATATAAACCTGATTGCAGGAATAAAGGTTGCAACCCGTTGGTCGGGCATATTTTCAGACACTGGCCGCAACGGACACACCGGTTCATAAATTCTTCTTCTGAAGGCAACGCACCCGGCGGCCTCAAAATGGCTAAAACATTATTATCGGTGGTAGTAAGAGCAGCCGGAGATAGATTGTTTTTTCCGCCGAAGGCGGATCCGCCTCTGGCGGAAAGCAACGGCGCTGAAGCAACGCCGATCAAGGCAGCCAGTAAGAAAGATCGTCGGGCCGGGAGACCCGATATTTCAGTTGGCCGAAAACCAGTTTCAGACTGATTTGTTAAGACCGGTATTGGTTTGAAATTTAAACTAACCGTATCCACCGGGCAAACCGGCACGCAGGCAAAACATTGAATACATTCTTCCTGAAGTATTTTAATTTCATTATTGATTGCCCCCATTTTACAGGTTTTGACGCATTTCTGACAGGTAAGGCAATCGGTCCCTATTTTTAAGCGTAATAATTTAGAAAATGATAACAGACCCAGCAGAGCGCCCAGCGGACAGAGATTCCGGCACCAGAAACGCCGTTGAATAAATATTAATCCTAAAATGATTAAAAAAATTATAATGAAAACGGCTGCATCTTGGAAAAAAACTTCATTCCGGTCCAAAATTCCGACATTTTCCAGAGGTTGGGATAAACCAGACCAACCCCAGCGGTCAATCATAATATTTTTGATAATAAGATTCAAGGCGGGGTAGAAAGAGAGGGCCAGAAATTTAAAGGTAATGGTAATCGGATCAAACCAGCCGGCCAGGTTAATTCCCAAAACCGCTGCGCTGAGAATTAAGACTAATAATAAATATTTTATTTTTGGGAAGTTCCGGGATAGGCCCGCCGGTATTTTTTTTTCTAAGCAAATTTTAGGCGTGATAAATTTATGGAAGACATCCAGAATCGTTCCCAGCGGGCAGACCCAGCCGCAAAAAACCCGACCCAGAAGAAGAGCCGATAATATAATTATAAGCGAAGCGCCTAAAAGTATGACCAAGGTGCGGCCGGCTAAGATAGTGGTTAACGCCAGTAGAGGATTAGTGATAAAGAAAACATTCACGGGACTATGCGGGTCAACGGTAAGCAGTAAAAAATAGATGAAAAGACCGATGAATATTATCTGGCTGAGCCGTCGCAATGAAATCATAGTAATCGGCGTAATCTGTTATAATCTGTGTAATCTGCGTTAAATTGTTTTTTCAATAATCTTTATTTTTTTCAAATCAATTTCACCTAACTTATTTTCCGAAGCGGTAAAGATATGTTCAATATCATAAGGGGTTAATCCGAATTCGGGTAAGGTGGTGGCATAAGCATCGACCGCCACCGGGTCAACGCCGGCGATTATTTTCCGGGCCATCTTGACATATTCCGGTTTCCCGCCGGTGGGACCATGACTGACCAGCACCCGGTAGGCATCAATGATAGTCAGGTGTGGTTTTACCACGGTTAATAAGTCGGACAGATAAAGTCCGAGTTCTTTATGGATTTCGCCTCTTTTCCCGCCCATCAGTCCCATTAAGTTTTTGATGCCCAGCGTAAGTTTGGAAAGCCCGTGATGTTTAGCGATGGGGACATTGATTAAAACATCGCATTCTAATGCTTCTTTGACAATGGGCCAGGTAACCTTTTTTTTCGGGAAAGGCATTTCTTTATAAAATGACTCGCGTTCTCCGATAAATAATACTTCCGCGCCCGCCTCTTTAGCCGCGGCTTCAATACCGCTGGTCCGGTAGCACCGGCGGGATTCGTTGCAGGTGCGATCAAACACCTTAACGGTCTTTGCCCCGGCTTTCAAACATTCCCGGACAATGGTTGCCACCACTTCAGGATTGGTGGTCGCGGCTAATTCCGGAGCGCGCTCCCAGGCAATGTTTGGTTTAACCACCACGACATTATCTTTTTTGACAAATGTAGCCATCCCGCCTAATGATTCTATGGCCAGAGCCGTCATTTTAGCCGGGTCGTCTCCCGAAACTACCGAAATGGTTTTGGTTAAATCGGCCGGCGGTTCATCCGGAGCCGGTTTTTCCGGTGGGGCTGGCTCACCGTTAAGTAAATGAGTGGTTAGCAACGGCAGACCAAAGAATCCTAACCCGCCGATTAAAGCGCCTTTTTCAAGAAATTCACGCCGGCTGCAATTGTTATTTTTTTTCATAATTAATCACCTTTCTTTTTTTCGTTATCCGCTGATTGGGCGGCTTTAAGAATCGGCGTAGCCCGGCTTAAAAAAAGAAGCGCAAAGCAGGTGTCAGGGATATCCGGAATCATTTTATCATCTTCGGTCGAATTCCAACTGCCGTTTTTTGGGTTCTGAACCGTCATCAGGTATTGGGCGCCTTCTGCATACCAGTCGTGATTACCGATATTTTTTAAGTCAAGCACGGCGCCAACCCGTTCTACACCGTAAATATAATAATACTGATAAAAATGACGCCAGCCCTCGCCCGATTCACCCGTATCCCGCGTAAACGCATCGGCCATTTCGGGATTAGCATCAAAAACCAAACGGGCGGCCAGCCAGTTTAATCCCTTTTGTATCGCCGGGTCATTTTTAATGTCCTGTTTAAGATAAAATTTGGCAATCGCCAATCCGCAGAGTCCGGCGGCCGTCATACTGCCGTAAGAACTACGCGCTTCCTGCTGCTCGCTTCCGTAACTCCAACCGCCGTCGCCCACCTGATTTTTGACCAGCCAATCAGATGCTTCCTGCCAGGTTTCTTTTGGAATCGTCACTCCGGAACGGGCGGCCGCCCGCAAACCCAACAGGGCAAATTGGGTATTGGAATTATCGCCGGCCGGTATTCTTTTTTTAGGTTCAATATTTCTTTTAACTTCAAGGTGTTTCAACGGTTTATCCGGTTCTTTTTGCTTTGCTTCGACGGAGATAGTAGGTTTTGAAGACGGAGACGACAATCCGGTAATAACCTCTATCAATTCCGGTTTGCCGGTTAATACTTTTGGAGCAGAATTTTTATTATTTTTATCATAACGGCAACCGTAAGTCCATTGCCCGTTAGCGCATTGGGCGTCAACCAGCGCCTGGGCGCATTCGGCAATCCGGTATTGATAGTGATAACGGTCGGCCAGTTCCAGCGCCATAGCTGTCAGCGCCGTATTATAAACGGAGGTCAGGTTTGACGTGTTTAATTTATTAAGCGCCTGCGCTAATTCCTGGTTCTTTTTGGGCTCAACGCCGGCCTGAAGCAACGTTAATACTTCTAATTCTAGATCGCGGCCTTTTAATCCCTTTTTTAAAATAAATTGCACGCCTTTGTCTATCACAGTGTTTATTTTTTTCTGCGTGTCTTCATCCTGCTGATAAGAAGGAGAGGCGATGAGAATAATGAATAAACCGTATAAAAAAACGGTCTGTTTTTTAAACAAAAAATGTTTCATTTTATTATTATACCAATTTCCCGTGATTATCAAAATAAATTTTCCTGATTTTTAGCAAAGCACTTTTCTTTCAGTTGACCTGTGGTAAAATCAAATTCTTATGAAGGGATGTGCATCTTTTTATCCTTGACTTTCGCTCAAAAATGGCTAAACTTAAGGCTATTCTTGATGATTAAAATATGATTTTATCTGGGAAGACTGGTACAATAATTCTGGTTATTTTAATTCTAACGGTTTTGATAAGCGTTAGTTGGGTTTTGTTCCATAAAACTGGGGTTGAAATATCTGAAGAATCTACGAGAAAAACCCCTGAGGAAGCGGTTAAAGAAGGTTTTGTTAAGCAACTCCAGCGGGCTTTGGCGGACAAAAATGCTAAAGAAGTAACATCTTTGATGAAATCTATCAGCGCTATGGGACCAACCGCAGTTCCACCCCTCGTATCCGCATTCAAAAAAAATAATCACCCGGAATTCCAGATTGTAATTATCAAAACGATGGGGCTGATACCTGACAAGACGGTTCTTACTTCGTTACAAGAACTATACGTTACTTACGCCAAGCAACAACCTGATTTTAATGTTCAGAAAGAAATAATTCTGACTTTATCCCGTCTGGGCGGCCGGGATATTTTTGATACTTTTATAAATTACTTAAAGATTGAAAAGAATCAGGAAATCAAAAACCTGCTCGGCAACTGTCTGGTTGCTATAGGCGACACTTCAAAAATAGATTCGGCTATCAAAGACAATCAATCTGACCCGCAACTTGTTCAAACCCTTATGGCCGTTAAGAGTAAAACAGAACAAGATAAAACGCAAAGGGATGTGGCGATTGAGATAAACAGTTTGGATTTATCAGGCGAAACGGCGATTAAAAAATTAGAGGACATTTTAAAAAGCGAGCAATCTTTAAGTTTAAGAATATTCGCATTACAAAAACTTGAGCAGGCCAATTCAGAACCGGCCGTTGAAGTTCTTCTCGGTTTTGCCGAAATACCCGATAATGGAAACGAATCCAACAAAACGATTAAATTAAATACCATTGCTGCCCTGGCGCGAATGAAGATTAATGAAGCCAGATTGGCGGTTAAGAAGTTGCTGGCGAATGAAAATCTTGAGATACGCCGGAATACCGTTGAGTTTTTAGGTGCTTTTGGAGACAGTGGCAGTATTCCGCTTTTAAATCAGGTTATTTCAGGCGATTCATCAACGGAAATCAGGCAAAAAGCCGGTGAATCAATCCTGAAAATCAAGCAAAGGAATTTGAAGTAAACCCCCGTTACAGCATATCAAAACTTATTTTTATATGCTGTAAACGGGGTAAATACTATAACGGGCGGTAAAAAAAACAGCTCCGTTGGTGGCGCTTATTTTTAGGTATTGGTTGGTGAAAAAACCGGCGCTGTCCCTGGATGAACATCGGGAGCGGATGGTATAGGGGGGTATACCCATCAGTTGCCGCTTCTCTGTTTATTTCGCCGATAGCCCAATATATTCATTTTTAACCCTCTCGGAAGTGGTCCAGATTAGTCTTGACAAGGACA
>CAKKQI010000154.1 GCA_919901895.1 Candidatus Brocadiaceae bacterium
AAAGATGCCGGGCGGCAACCAGACCGTCTCCGCCGTTATTCCCTGTTCCGCAAAGTAGCGTCACTTTACCACGTGGTAATTTACCCAGCATTTTCAATGATTCCTCAGCCACCGCCCGCCCGGCGTTTTCCATAAGAATCACTGCCGGAATACCGTATTCTTCAATGGACTGACGGTCTAATTCTTTCATCTGCTGACGGGTGACATGCTTCATATAGCAAAAATTTTATCAGGAGAAAAACGGATTAGAGTGTTTTTCCTGTCCGACCGTGGTCGGACCACCGTGACCAGGGTAAACAATAGTTTCATCCGGCAGGGTGAAAATCCTGGTTTGAATACTATTAATCAAATCTTCATGGGAACTGCCCGGGAAATCAGTCCGACCGATACCCATCTCAAAAAGAGTATCGCCGGTGAAAATTACCGGTGTCTGCCCGCCGACAGCGAGATTCGCCCTCAAGGGCGACCCGGCGGGGTTAAACGGTTGGGATAATAAACAGATCCCGCCCGGAGTATGGCCAGGGGTATGTAATATTTTAAAATTAAGACGTCCGACAGAAACAAGATCGTCATTTTCAAGCAAACGGCCGGCCGGCGGAGAAGTAAATTTAAATCCTAATTCAACCGACAAATTTTTGGCGGCGTTTTTTAACATCTCCTCATCATTACGGTGAATACATATTTCAATATCCGGAAATGCTTTTTTAATATCAAAATTTGCGCCGATATGGTCAATATGCCCATGGGTATTAACCAGATATTTCGGTTTTAATTTATTTGTTTTAAGGTAATCAATAATCAATTCGCCATCACCACCCGGGTCAATTACCAGCGACTGGTTATCTTGCTCAAGTGTAATAATATAGCAACAGGCCTGGATCGGACCAACCATTAAAGTCTTTATTTTCATAATTATCAATTAAACACCAGATGCTCCGAACCAATCAGATCATTCATATCAGACATAAACTGTTTAGAAGGTGCGACATTATAATCAGTTCCTGTTTTAATCAAAACTTTCCGGTTATTATTACCGAGTAATCGCAAAAAAATCGGGCAGGTTCCCGGGTGCGCCAGAAAAACATCCTTTAAACCATGAATTACTTCCTCTTCTAATCCCGTTAATGAAAGATTAATGGTAATATTATTAGCCATTTCCTCATAAGCTTGCTCCACCGCCGAAACCGCTTTAACCCTGATTAATGGCTCTTCCTTATTAGAAACCAGCCGCCCTTTCAAAAAAACAATCGCGTCATTGTGGATTAAATGAGGATATTTTTTTAACTCATTCGGATAAATAACCGCATCAACCATTCCGGTAAAATCTTTTAGTTTGAAAAAAAACCTTTTTTCCGATTTGCCGCCTTCGCTCCGGATGACACTGGGTCTTAAAGAAGTAATCAGACCACCAATTTTTACGTCCACTCCCTCTTTCAACCGAGCCAGTTCCTGGGCGCTGTAAGAAGATAAGGTTTTGATAATTTTTTCGTATTTAACCAAGGGATGACCGGTAACGTATAATCCCAGTACTTCTTTTTCATACTGAAGCAGGTCTTCTTCCGGCCATTCAGGCACATCGGGTAAAGACGGATAAATCGGCGCGCTGGCTGAATTGGCTGTTCCCGAGAGAAGTGTTAATTGCCCGACCTGACGGTCATTCTGTTTTTCTAGACCGATTTTTAACGCCTGCTCAAGAATTGCCGTCAACTGTGACCGGCGGTGTTTTAATGAATCAAAAGCCCCGCATTTAATCAGACTTTCCACTACCTGTTTATCAATTACGCCGGAATCGACTTTTTCAGTAAAATCATAAAGGGAAATAAACTTACCTGACTTATTACGGATATTAATAACAGCATCCACGGTCCGGTCACCCACATTTTTAACGGCCGAAAGCCCGAACCGGATTTTTTTACCAAGGACCGTAAACCCCGGTTCACTTTCATTTACGTCGGGCGGTAAGATTTCAATACCCATTCGTTTACATTCGTCAATGTATTCCACCACTTTATCCGTCTGACTCCGGTGACAGGTCATCAAAGCCGCCATATATTCTACCGGATAGTTGGCTTTAAGATACGATGTCCGGTAGGAAGTAAGCGCGTAGGCGGTTGAATGTGATTTATTAAAACCGTAGCCGGCGAAGAACAGAATCCAATCGAAAATTTTATGAGCTACAGCGGTCGGCACTTTGTTCTTGAGAGCCCCTTTCACAAATTGCTCGCGATAAGGCAAGACCAATTCTTCCATTTTTTTACCCATCGCCTTGCGGAGTTCATCAGCTTCAGCCAGACTGAACCCGCCCAACCGGTTGGCAATCAACATTACCTGCTCCTGGTAAAGAACCACTCCTTTGGTTTCGGCAATGATTGGTTCCAGCGAAGAATGCAAATAATTTATTTTATTAGGGTCATGCTTACCATCAATGTAATTATAGACCATCCCGCTCTGGATTGGCCCGGGACGGTAAAGAGCCAGGACGGCGATAATATCTTCAAAACTATCCGGTTTCATTTTGCGCAATAAGTCCCGCATGCCGCTTGATTCCAATTGAAAAACACCTTTAGTCTCCGCCCGGCTTAATAACTCAAAAGTCGCCCGGTCCGTTAAAGAAATATCCCGGATATCTATTTTTTTATTCTGCGTCTGCCGAACAATCTCCAGGCATTTATCAATAACGTCCAGTGTAATAATTCCCAGCAGGTCAACTTTAAGGATACCTATTTTAGGAAGGACATCCATCGAATACTGGGTCGTGGTACCGGTATTGGCTGAAGGAGCGGCGTAAAGAGGGACATAATTAGTCAGCGCTTTATCAGCCACCACCACGCCGGCGGCATGGGTTGAAGCATGCCTGGTTAAGCCCTCTAATTTCATGGAAATATCAAAAAGTTCCTTGATATCATTCCTGGTTTCATAGAGTTCTTTAAGTTCCGGGTCACTGTTAATTGCTTTTTTTAAACCTTTTTCTTCAGTATAAGGTGCAATTTTTTTAGCGATGCGGTCAACTTCGCTTAAATGGATACCCATAACCCGCCCGACATCGCGCACCGCGGCGCGGGCTTTCATCGTTCCAAAGGTAATAATCTGCGCTACATTTTCATAACCGTATTTCTGACGGACGTAATTAACCACCTGTTCGCGCCCGGCTTGGCTGAAGTCAATATCAATATCCGGCGGTTCATTCCGACCGGGATTCATAAACCGTTCAAACAGCAGGTTATATTTAAGCGGGTCAACATCGGTAATCCCCAGGACATAAGCCAGAAGGCTACCGGCCGCCGACCCCCGGCCGGGGCCGACGGAAATATTCTTATCCCGAGCAAACCGGATAAGATCCCAGACAATTAGAAAATAATCAATAAACCCCATTTCTTCTATCACGCCCAATTCATAATTTAACCTTTTACGAATGTCCTCGGTCACGGACGGATAACGTTTTTTTAAACCTTCTTCAGAAAGTTGTTTGATATATTCTATGGAAGTTAAACCGCTGGGTGGAGTGAAACGCGGCAGATGACGCTCGGAAAAAGACAGTTCTAAATTACATTTCTCGGCAATCCTTAAAGTATTGGTTAACGATTCGGGAATTTCGGTAAAAAGTTTAGTCATTTCGTCAGACGATTTAAAATAAAATTCATCATTGCTCATTTTTAAACGGTTGGGGTCATTAACCATCTTATTAGTGGAAATACAAAGGAGAATATCGTGCGCCCGGGCATCCTCACGAACCAGATAATGCACATCGTTGGTGGCCACTATCGGGATTCCCAATTCTTTGCTGATTTCCAGCGAGCCGTGAATTACTTTTATCTGGTCAGCCAGATTATGATTCTGCAATTCCAGGTAATAATCATCGCCAAAAATATTTTTATAAAATTCGGCTGTTTTAATCGCTTCCGCCATCTGCCCCCGCACCAGATAACGGGAAATCTCCGAATGCAGGCAACCGCTTAAACAGACCAGCCCTTCTTTATGCTGGCTTAAAATTTCTTTGTCCAGACGCGGCTTATAATAAAAACCGGTCAGGTAGGCCTCGCTGGCTAATTTTAAAAGGTTGC
>CAKKQI010000155.1 GCA_919901895.1 Candidatus Brocadiaceae bacterium
TATGTTTGTTAGGATACGCAAAATATTTTCATCCACAACATTTGACAATTACTCAGTCCACTGAACATAAGGAATACTATAAGGATAGTTCTGCTAAATCTATAAATCATAAGAAACCATACAGTATAAAAGCATATTAGAACCAATTTACCTAACTCGTTTAATTTGGGTGGGAATATTTTTAGAGATATTTGTACCATCACCTAATTGACCATAATAGTTTTCTCCCCATGTCCAAAGGGTTTCGTTTGTCTTAAGGGCAATGCTATGTAGTCCTCCAGCGGCAATGGTTGACCAATCACTATCACTACCAATTTGAATTAAGTTTTTCTCCCATCCTCCCCATGTTCCATTACCTAATTGACCTGATCCATTACTACCCCAACCCCAAAGTGTGTTATCTATTTTTAACGCAAGGGTATGGTGGTCACCGGCTGTAATAGATCTCCAGTTAGTATCAGTGCCAATTTGTCTTGGGGTATATCTATTTGGTATTGGTTCATCAATACTGCCGGGGTGACTCCCCCAAGCCCAGAGTGTGTTATCTTTTTTCAAAGCTAATGTATACAACGACCCTCCTGCAATAACTGACCAGTTGGTCTCAGTTCCAATCTGCACAGGAGTATTCCTATTTACCACAAATGTAGCATCGCCTACTTGACCATATAGGTTCCAACCCCACACCCAAAGCGTACCGTCGGTCTTTAAAGCAAGAGTATGCCAGCCTCCGGTTGCAATAGCAGCCCAGTTACTATCGGTACCAATATGAGAAGGGGTATTCTTGTCTATATATGTTCCATCACCTAATTGGCCATTACTGTTAAACCCCCAACTCCAGAGTGTACCATCAGTTTTTAACGCAACTGAATGATATTGTCCACCTGCAATAGTTAACCAGTCAGTATCAACACCAATCTGGATAGGAGTATTCTTATTTACGTATGTACCGTTACCTAACTGACCAGTTCCATTATTACCCCAAGCCCACAATGTACCGTTTTCCTTAATGGCAAGGGTGTGAGCGTATCCGGCTGCAATGGATATCCAGTCAGTATTAATGCCAATCTGAGTTGGTAGGTCTCTATGTATATAGGTGCCATCACCTAATTGACCGGAAGCATTTTCACCCCAAGCCCAGAGTGTACCATCGGTTCTAATGACAATGGTATGCTCGTATCCAGCTGCGATTTTAGAAAATGTAGGAGGAGCTGGTGGCCCAGGTAGAACCCAAGGAGGTACGGCCGGTGGCATCTCCCGCGGAAGTATGGAGGGCGGACCAGGCGGAAGTCTGGGAGGTGGACCAGGAGGTTCAGCGAGTAGACGGCTATCTGGTTGAGTAGGTGCACTACTACCGCTAATCACATCACCGTCCTTAACCCAATCATTAGACCACAAAGAGTTATACCCGCCAATACTAAGTACGACAAAACCCAGCAACAGGACAAGAAACATAAATCTTAACCTTAACCAGTTTTCTTTGTTTATCATTTATCTTATCCTCCTCTCATATTTACTAGTACCTCGTCACATTTGAAATTGTGGGTTCACCTTAGGCTGAATCCTAATCCCGCCTTGGCGGGACCAGACTTTAGTCTGGGAGCCACTAAAATCAAATGTGACAGACCTCTAGATAAAATAATAATATTTGTCGAAATATCAGTAACTTGAGGCATTAGCGCCATAAACGGTGATTCCGTCTCCGACATCGGCATATCCCCGGTTCAGACAGGTCTGGACAATCACACAGACAAAGACTAGGCCAATAAATCTTGAAGCGGACCTTTTATTATGATTTTTCATACAACAATACTTCTTTACCAAACGTTTTGATATGGAAGCGGATGGCTGATTTTACATCGGCCAAGGCTTCTTCGTAGGAATTACCTTCTCCAACCACCACTCCTTTCAGTCCTAAAGGATAGGCCACATAACCATCAGAATATTTTTCTACGATTATCTTTATTTGATACACTTAAATTCTCCTTAGTATAATATTATTATCGGTAAAAATCTAATTTGTCAAGGGTAAAATTCCAAGACGGCATAATCTCTGGTCTGGGGTGTATCACCGACCGCATTTCGGCCGTAGACAATCTTCCCATCACCGACATCGGCATAGGATGTGGTTAAGGTAAAGACGAGATAGAGACCGATAAGATAACCGATAAATCTTATATAGGAACGCATAGGTTAACCTCTAGGAATTAGAGCAATTTGTTGAATTCTTCAATACTTAATCCTGTATCCTTTACAATTCCAGCCATCGTGAATGAATTAACAGGATTGGCTCGGGGGATAGTAATAATTATTTTACCATTAGTCATCGTAATATGCTTACCCTGTCTGGCAATCCAGAAACCTGCTTTCTGAAATGCTTTCACGGCGCGCTGGTGTGGTATACCCGGTAATTTAGGCATTGATTATACCTCAACAAAACGCGTTTGTTTGTCTTTGGTTAACTCTTCCACAGTTTCTAAATACGACTGAATTGCATCTTTGATGTTGTCTAATGCTTCTTCTTCGGTTTGTCCCTGCGACCAGCAACCGGGCAAACCAGGACACCAAATCGCATAACCTTCTTCTGTTTTCTCAAGATTAACTTTGTATTTCATCTGTCTTTCATCCTTTCTTTTTCCTAACTTTGTATTCTCTGCAAGTGTGTTTTAAGTTCAGGGATATCCTTTTGGGTAACCTCCCAGACATTTTCTATAGCTACTCTGAAATAATCGTGGATTAGTTTGTTTCTCATTCCGATAATATATTTCCAGAATATGAGCGAGATAAACCTGGTCATTCTTCATAAATAACCTTCATCGAGTCAAGGATTTCATCTTTCAAATAGGGGCTTATGGCACCGAGTGTTAAAAGGTCAACCTTTTTCTATTTGCGGCTTTCTTAATAGTAAGGGAATACTTTTAAGTTCCAGCATTTAGTTTACTCCCATATTTACCAGTGTTTTTTTGTTCATAGTGGGCAGTATAAATTATATCGTAAAAAACCTATTTTGTCAATAGGGATTTTCTTTTTCCCGGAAACTACTTCAAGCCGGTGGTTTAATAAGTGGGATATTGATATAAGAGTGGCTGGCCCCGATATTATCGGAGGATGAATTTTCCAAGGATGGTTTGATTAGAGGTCACAGAATTTGATCGTCTGGCGTAAATATTCTTGGATATCATTTAACCGGGTGTTTAAAATTTCATGGACTTTCAAGAAGTCCGTTTGTTGATATTCGTGAATAATCAGATTGCGAAAGCCGGTCATTTTTCGCATGATATCCGCTGTTCCCGGGGAAGTCACTTTTTGCGAAGCCATGATATTAAATGCTTCTGATTGAACCGACGGTACACCCCACCCCCGGTCGGCGATAATATGATTAGATATATCAATACAGCCCTGAATGGCCAGTTGAATATTATGAAGAACAATATCTTGAGCGTCTAAATCCAGGAGGAATTTTTCGGATTCAATATTTTGATGTTCTTTCAATCTTGTTAGACATTTTTGAATATGGGCGATTTTTTTTACGGACAATAGGTTTGTTAACCATAGCAGTCTGATTTTTTTTGTCGTGCTTAACTGTGCTGCAATATTTTTTTACGGCTGATGAATAGAAAAATTCTAAAACCGGGCGATAGTCAAAATATTCTCCTAAGGAACGAGCGATGAACGGCCGAAGCACCTCCGGTTCTTTTTCCGGGACGAGATGGCCGCTGGAAAAAATTTCATATTTTAATAAGGGGGGGGGGCGTTATTCAATATTACTAGGTCAACATTTTTATCCAACAACCGGCTTAAACGTAAAGCTAAATCTATTTTAAAATCAGTGAACATATTTTCCGGCAAGGCCGGATTAAGCAAGACCGCCACGTCAATGTCGCTGAAGAGTGTCGTCCGGTTTTTAGCGGCCGAACCGAAAAGATAGGCGGCGATAATATCTGATTCCTGCTTTAGCCGGCTTATAATTTTCTCGGCCAAATCTTGTAACATAGGTTTATCACCAGCTGATCTATTGACACCGATTGATAGACACCCCGAATGTTTTCGGGGTGTGGTTTAATCAGCTCCGCCAAGGCGGGGCTGGTTACCTTCGTCTTATTTATTCTACGTCAATCGCCTGAACTGTTTTTTTGCCGGAGGCCCTGGCTTTTTCAATGCCGGCTTTAACCTTGGCTTCCACGACCTGGCTCAGTTTTTCAATCGCATCCGCGCCCGTGCGCATTCCCTGTTCCTTGGTCATTTTTTTTACCCGGCTGACGACGACTAATGTCTCTGTCATGTTCGTTCCTCCTTCTAACTATTGATGATACAGATTAAAACTGATGATACGGATTATTCCCGTGTTTATTTAGAAACCTACCCGTATCCTAAAAATTATATAATTATTAAACTATATCATAATCTCAAAGGTGGTCAAGATTTTTTTTTAATAAATTAAAAATTTTGCTCTTTACCCCTTATTTTGTGATATAATTTATAATATGAAAGCACAAAAAACTAATTTGACCAGCGCTTCTGGCGTCATAATCTTATTAGGCGTTATTTCATTTCTGGGATTATTTTTAATCACCATTTATAGTTTTAGCCAGGTGGGCCGGGAGGATTCCGGCAGTTATCTGGACCGGTTCCGGGCCAAATTACTGGCCCAGGCCGGCGTGGAAAGGGCGATTAAAGAATTAAAAAATTATTCGGCTCAACAGTGGCTTAATTATCCCCAGGCCGACTGGGTTTATCACGGGGAAGATTCCGACCGCGACGGGCAACTGCTGGTGATTGAAGACCGGAACGATAACGGACGGCTTGATACACTGGCCTGCCCGTTGGAATTGGCGCTCAATCCTTCTTTTGCCGTTAAGGATGAAAAAAATCTGCCGGTTTTAAAAAAAATAAAAGGGAATAAAATTGGTTATTCCGGTCGGGTGAGCGTAACTTCATCTCAATCTGAGGGAATTTATGCGGTGAAAGTCATTGATACCCACAGCCAGATTTATATTAACGGGACCGATGAAGGAACGCTTCAATTATTAAATAATTTGGGCCAGATCGCCGGGGTGGGCGATAACTTGGGGCAACTAGTTTTTCAATTACGCGAGGCCAGACCGGGCAAAAAATTCCAGGTTAAGGAAGAATTAGAACCTTTATTAGGAAGAGAAACTTATGATACAATAAAACATTACATTACGTTGCATAGTCATCTTAATGACAAAGTGATTAAGCCGAAAAAATTGTCGGAACGGTTGCATTCCGCTTTGGGCGTAACCGCTCAACCGTTGCAAGTCGGAATGGCTATTCATCGCCGTTCTCAATTAAACTCCGGAAAAGTGGAACTGGAACCCCGCGCCCCGATTAATATCAACACCGCTCCGAAGATAGTTCTAATGGCCGCCTTAACTAACCTGTCCGGGTTTTATTTAAAACAGACGGAGCTTTCGGCGTTACCGGATGACCGGAGAATCGGAGCGCTGGGATCAGTCCGGATTACCACCGAAAGGGCCGAACAAATTTCCGAAAGAATTATTCAGACCAGGTTAAAAACTCCTTTCCTTGAATGGCTGCAGTTTAATCAATTTTGTGATGGCCTGATGACTGAAGGTATTTTTGGTCCGCTTGATACGCCGGCGCAACGTGAGTTGGCTCAGGCCGGAGCCGATGTGATTAAATCCAACGCTAACCCCAATACTATTTTTAATGAGTTTAATCCGGACCGGTTGGTTTATCAAATGGTTGATAAAAGTGATTTAATGGCTTATACCACCGAGTTCTGTTTTTTGCCGCCTGGTTTTTTTGAAATAGAATCGCTGGGGTTAATTACTACGCCGGTTTCATTGTTTGGACCGTCAAGCGGGGAAGAATTTAATCTATCAGCCGGATATAAAGTCCGGGTGGTGGCGGATTTATTTAAGCCGTCCTATGAAACACACCGGCCGGATTTTGCGCGGGGAACGGTTTCGGCGATTCCCGGTGAACCCGTCCCATCTCGCCGTGGCGGGAGTGGGACGGGACAGACGCTTCAACTTTATCCGGCCCAGTCCGCCTTAGGCGGATTATCGGGGCCGGACATTGAGAAACACCAAATTCAAAATAATACAAGCCCGTTGGAGGCGGACTCCGCCGGACAGATTTATCTGGCGACTATTCAAAATGAGGGTAGCCAGCCCAATAAAAAAATATTTGATGATAAACGTTTCCCGCCTTTGGCGGGACAAGCCCGGGGGACAATGACTTTTTGGTTTAAACCTACTTTTTCTTTTGATTCGGATAAACCGGTCTTAATTTTTAAGATGGGCGGCCCAAAAAATGACCTGAAGCAGTCCGTTACCTCAGACGCAGCGACAGCGCGAAATGACAGTGGAGTCCCGCCGCCCGATAGGGCGAGCCTCGCCTTTGGCGGGACCCAATCGGGGGAGTCCCGACCTAATCGGGACCCGGCGCCTGTTTTTGAACTCTGGGCCTATCCGTCTAAATATCAGGAGCGGGCCCCGATCGAATCGGGGCGGGATAATTTGACCTTACGACTGCGTGAACCGCCGGCCGGTAAATAAATCTGGTTCTGGATAGCCGGCGGAAAAGAATCAGTTGAATATATTATTTCTCAGTCGCTTAATTGCTTAAACCGCTCTAGCTGGTCGCAGATCGGGTTGGCCTGGGATACTGATGATGCTTTAACATCCAGAATCATTTCCTGTTTTTATTGTAACGGGTTGGGGAAAGTCCAGGCGGGCAATCTTACTTTCGTATGTCCGCGCTGTGATGGGGCCACGCAGATAAAAATACCCGCTAAAAAGACACCTGTTTTTTGCGTTAATGGCCAGGATGTTTTGAGTGAATATCTCAATCAGTCATTTTCTTTGGCGCCAAATTTTCCAAAACGGGACTCCGCTGTTGCTTCGCCCCGCTTGGGGGATGATTTGTCTAAATTTGGAAAAGTTGATTCGGACGGAATCGGGGACGGTAATTTTACGATTGATGGATTTGCGGTTCGGATGCACGAAAATCTTGAAGAGGCGAAAGAGTTTATTATGGAAGAATATAAAAAAGGGTATTATTATCAAGGCGAAGGGGTTTTTACTTCGGGGCTCATTCAAATTCCCGGAGATTTTGCCCATCAGACCGACCAGCCGTCTCGCTCAGGCGGGACAGATTTGAATTCCCGGTTTACTAAAATAAAAACTTTAGTTTCCTGGACGGTTTATTATCCGGAAAACTGGTTGACCGGCTCGGCCGGGGCCGGACGGAAAGTGGTGGTCCAATTTTTCAATCAGGCCGGCCAACCGCTTTCAACCGTGTTGGATAACCCGGCCGGTTCCGAGTTTGAAATACCGGTATCGGAAGCAAAAGAACCTTTCCGTCTCCGGTATAAAGTTTTTTTCTATGGTGATGAAAAAGATTTTAATACGCCGTTGCTGGAATCGCCTGTTTTTGACGACCTGACGATCAGGTTTTCCAGGCCGGAAGTAAAAATTTTAGAATGGTATGTCCTGCCTTATGAAAAACCGTAATAGGATGATATTAAATTTAGAGCGTGTAACAAAAAGAAATAGTTGTAGCGCGGGAGTTTATCTCCCGCCGTCTTTAGAGTCGGACATAAAGTCCGACGCTACCTCCGGAAAACCAGGGGTATCATTTTGTTACACGTTTTTAGTTGGGTTACTGGTAATCCTGAGCTCCGTCGGCCTGCTGGCCCAGATTCCATCGGGGCTGGCCGCCCAGGATTCCGGAAATGCAGATTTTGAGGTCCGGGTTAACTGGCCGGAAAACACCGTGGCTCAGCCGGAACAGCTGGGTTTTAAAGGAAAGATTAACCTGACGGACGAAGAGACCGTTATGGTTAAATTATACGCGGGCAGTTATTCCAGGTCTAATGCCAGCCCCGATTCCATCATCGGGGCCAGGATTGAATTGATTGATCTTAGTTGGTGTTCCGTTAAAAACGGGTTCTGGCAGGTAGAATTTATTCAGCCGCTCAGCCCGTTTCAGCCGGATTATTATGAATTAGCGGTGTTGGGTCAATCAATAAAACAAGAGTATTATTTTCCCTTGTTCGCGCCGCATCGTTTTAACGAACGGCCGCAACATCTTCAAAACCTGCAGAAAATTTTACTGGAACTGAACGGCCTGGAAAAAGAATTAATTGAAAAAATCAACAGTCTGGAAAATATTCAGGTGGAATCTCCCGATAGCGAGCGGATTAAAAAAGCGTTGGGCTTGCATAAAACCCGCGAGGAATTGCTTAAGGAATCAATCCAAAAATGGAGCGGCTGGGAAAAAGATTGGTTGAATAAATTAATCGGTCTGATTAACCGGATTGAATCGGAAGATATTTTTCTGGCGACCCGCGAAAGGCTGGGGTCGTCGGCCGGAGAATTGAGATTAATTTATTTCCAATACCGCTATTATCTTTTTAATGATGATAAGCACCTGCCGCCGGATGTCCCCAAGCCAACCAGAACCGATTGGCGGTTTAATAATTACCAGAAACTTTCCGCCCTACCGGTTGGGCTGGAGAAAGAATTGCTTTATAGAATCACCAAAGAACTAATGGCGCAGAGAGTGGAATTGATTAAATTATATCAATCTTCGCACGTTGAAAATAAAGCAAATAAGTTTGGCGAAATAGAAGCGGATTTGGTTAAATTGAAAAATGAATTACAAATTTACCGGGAATTAGACCTGTCTCACCCCGCTGGGGGCGGGGTAAACCAGGGTGGGATCCCGCCCCGGCGGGATGGAGAAGATAATTATCAGCGTTTGACGAATCTCCTGGACCTTTTCAGCGTATTAATGAAATCAATGGATTCCGGTTTGAGTCAGTCGTCGGACGAAAAATTAAAATACGAGATAATAAAATTAAACGACTTAATCAGCCGGAAAATTGAAAATATTTTCGCAAATTTCTAATTGTTAGGTTACGGCGCTTATGGTAACAATCAAAAGAAACTTACCGGGAATCGCTAGACCATCTCAGCGGTCGGTCGTATTAATTATGGTCCTGGCGGTTTTGACGATTCTGCTTCTACTGGCGGTGAGTTTTTCTATTTTTACCAGGGCCGAGCGGACGATCACGCGGAATTACGTAGATGAAGTCCGGGCAAAATTTTTAGCCCGGAGCGGCATTGAGCGGGCCCTCAACGAATTGACCAGGACTTCTTTTGCCGGCCTGTCCGACGCTTCGGCCAACTGGTTATACTGGGGGGAAGACTTGAACCGGAATAACTTTCTTGATGCCGGAGAAGACCAGAACGGTAACGGTAAACTGGATATACTAACTTGCCCATTGGAACTGGCGCTTCGTCCTTCTTTTGCCGCCGTTAAACCGGATAATTCTTTAAAGTATAAAAAAATAAAAAATAAAAAAACAGGGTTTTCCGATGCTCTGGAGAGTAAATACGAAAACGAAGGTGATCTTTATTCGTTAAAAATTATTGATAGCAGCAGCCAGATATATATTAATGGTTCCGGGGCAGGGGTGGAGAATCTTTTGAATAATCTGGGTGAAATTTTAGGGTTGGGAAAAAACATGGGGCAAAAAATTATCGTCGGCCGAACGCAAAAAGGCGGTCGATTTACTTCTAAAGCCGAAATAACCGAAATTATTGGGAAAGAAACCTATAAGAAAATCGCCCCTTATTTAACGGTCTATAACTGGACCAATTCTAAG
>CAKKQI010000156.1 GCA_919901895.1 Candidatus Brocadiaceae bacterium
GTTTAAACAAAGTCTCATCAATATTGCTTTAAACTTTAATCCGGTAACGGTGCTGGCGGCAAATTTTTTCCAGCATGATTTAATGCGCGCCCCGGAAATGTATAATTATTCAGTCATCGGGGTTTCTTATTATTCGTACGCGGTCTGGTGGAAAGTAGCCGCCGGCTATGCCGTTTTAAGTATTATATTTTTTATTCTGGGAAAAAGTTATGCGTTATTATTCCCCGGAAAATTTAGCCCGGGTCATTGACCAGACGCTTCTTAAACCTGAAGCCACCAGGCAAACGATTATAAAATTCTGCCGTGAAGCGCGGCAGTATCGATTTCAGGCCGTCTTTGTTAATTCCGGCTGGGTAAAACATTGCCGGCTGATCTTAAAAGGAAGCCGGACTAAGGTCGGCGTGGCGATCGGCTTTCCGTTCGGCGCCGCCAGCACGGCTGCTAAATTAGCCGAAACAAAACAGGCCCTGGCGGACGGCGCCGAAGAAGTTGATCTGGTGCTGAATATCGGCGCCTTAAAATCAGGAATGACTGCTGATGTGAAAAAAGAAATAAGAAAAGCGGTTCAATTGGTTCACCGGCATAGAAAAAACTTTAAACTAATCCTGGAAACCTGCTATTTAACCCGAGACGAAATTATTAAAGCCTGCCGGCTGGCGAAAAAAGCCGGAGTTGATTTCGTAAAAACTTCAACCGGCTGGGGACCGCACGGAGCAACCGTTGAGCATATTAAACTGATGAAAAAAATAGTCGGACCCAACATCGGGGTTAAGGCATCAGGTGGTATCAGAAACCTGGCTTCGGCAAAAAAAATGCTTGAAGCCGGAGCCACCCGCATCGGCACCAGCGCGGGAGTGGCCCTATTAAAAGAAGCCGGGAAAGGACTATCCGATTATGGGTGAGAAAGTAAAAAAAATTATGGTGGTTGATGACGAGATCGGTATCCGCGATGTCCTGTACAATCTTTTTACCAGCAAGGGATATGAAGTCGTCACGGCGGAAAACGGTAAACGGGCCCTGGAAATCCTTAAAAATACCAGACCTGATTTAATTATTATTGACTACCGGATGCCCCAGATGACCGGGCTGGAGACATTGAAAAAAATAAGAGGGTTTGATGAAAAAATCAGGGTAGTCATGCTGACCGCTTTCGGCACACCGGAAGTCCAAAAAGAAGCGCTTAAGCTCGGGGTCGATGACTTCCTTAATAAGGATATGTCAACCGCCGAGTTTATCAAACATGCCGAAGAAGTTATTAATCGTTTGAGTAAACCGGTCAAACCGGTGGCCGCCCCGGCCAAAATAATGGTGGTGGACGATGAACAGGGCGTGCGTGATTTACTGAAAGATTTTTTCACTATGCGCGGCCATAATGTCCTGCCGGTCTCTTCAGGTGAAGAAGCCATTGCTAAAGTGGAACTCTGGAATCCGGATATAATTTTACTGGATATTAAAATGCCCGGGATGGACGGGATGATGTGTTTGAAGAAAATCAAAGAAATCAAACCGGAAGTCGGCGTGGTCGTAATGACCGGGGAAGAAAGCGTTGAGATCGCCCGTGAAGCGGTGGCTCTCGGCGCTTATGAATTTGTAATGAAACCTTTTAACCTGGAATATCTTGATACGGTCATTTTAAGTAAAATAATTCTTCAGCCGTAGGACTTCAGCCGAAGGACTGATCCCGCTTCCAGCGGGAGACTCGTCCTTTGGCGAACAGGAAAAATAATATGGCTCCGTCGACCGATATTCTTCTCAAGCAATTAAAAAAAAGGCGATGGCAATTATGGATTTTAGCATTTTCATTATTATTGACTTATGCCCTTTGTGTGGCTATTATCGTGGACCCAACCAGATGGGAAAAAATCTTCAGTCTTTATACCAAGCAAACCATCATTATCTTATTAACCGGATTGGTTGTTCTGTCTCTACTTTTCTGCACCTATGTCGTTATTACGGAAAAACGCCTTTATAAATTACAGGACCTGGTCATTAAAGAACAGGGGGCATTCCTGCGCGACAGCACCTTTCGGCTTTCCTGTCTGGAAAAAATATGCGAGACTTTTAACCGCATGTTCGCTTCTTATGAACCGGGAATATTCAGTAAAACACTGAACGAGGTGGCGAAATTATCCTGCGAGTTGTTTAAAGCCGATTATGCTTCCATTATGCTGGTTGATGAATCAGACAACAAATTAAAAACGCAGGGATTATTCGGTATCTCTGATGAAACGATCCGGAGCGCGGCGCTGCAATTTGGCGAAGCCATTGCCGGCTGGGTGGTGGAAAAGACAGAAGCATTACGGCTTAATCACCAGACCGATTACTCAAAATTCAAAGGTTATTTTCAAAAGGAACGCTATATCCAATCAGCCTTATCAGCCCCTCTCTTGAGACATAATAAACTATTCGGGGTGCTTAATATTACCCGCCTGGCGCCGAATAAGGACTTCACTGACCTTGATCTTCAATTTCTTAAACTGGCCATCAAAGATATCACTTTCCCGATTGAACATATTTCTCATATCAAAACCCTGACGGAAAAAGAAAAGAAACTGACGGAGGACCAAAACCTGGTCCAGATCGGTAAATTAGCGGCCGGGTTAGCCCATGATTTTAAAAACATTATTTTTGTGGCTTCCGGCTATCTGGAAATAATGGCCGGTTCACCTGAATTTAAAAATAATTTAGAGACAATAACTAAAATAACTGCTGAACTGAACAAGATGCAGAACATTA
>CAKKQI010000157.1 GCA_919901895.1 Candidatus Brocadiaceae bacterium
AAAACCGCGGCCTCATCCGGCTTGCGATCATTCTGCATGCTGATAAAGACCGTTTCAAAGCGTTTAAAATGTTTTTGCAGTTCCGGGTCCTGAACGGAATTTTTATTAGCCCTGATTTTTTCCGCCATACCGCTCTCGTTCATCACCGACAGAAAGTTGCCCAGTTCCATCTGATTATTTTCGTCAAGGTTCAGATAATTCAGCAGAACCGCTTCTGAACTGACCAGCAAACCAGCCGGGACAACCGGACTAACTTCGTCTAATAGATGAGAGTCAATGAATTCATGCACACTTTTTATTTCTTGCCAGAATTTAGCGGTTTGAACTTCTGGGCGATTGTTCATTCCGTCACCTGTTTTTCCAACAACTTTGTTGTATCTCCCGGCCCCGGTTTTGCCAACAATTTTACCGGCCGGCGAATCTTCCTTACGCCACTTATCTTCAGATGGACGGTCTGTTTTGTCTTCTGTTTCCAGAATGATTCCTCGATCATCCCAATCCGGTTCAATTGCGATGATTTTCCAAATAAAATAAGAAACGAGCACGATTAAAATCCCGGCCGCGGCCGGACCGAACCATCTTAACGTGAAAGATTTCAAGCGAACCGGTTGCGGCAATTCGGTTCGCGCCAACTTTTCTTTTAAACTTGCGGCAGACTGATTCCAGTATTCAGCCGGTGGTTCTCTTCGGGCGCAATCACCGAATATTTCATCGGTCCGGCGCAATTCCCTAATAAGTTCCACGCATTCTTGGCAGGATTTCAGATGATCTTCTACCGGCGGTATTTCTCCCAGCGCCAGTTCGCCATCTAAATAGGCGGAAATTTTTGTTGGGTCAAATTGACATTCCATTTTTTACTTCCCCAACGATGTGAAACATCGTTGTCTACCGATTCTTACCTTACAGCATTAACCTGTTTTATCCTTACTGTTCACCGATTACCATTCACTGCTCACTTTTAATTTTTCCGCGCAGTTCCATCCGGGCCCGGAAGAGCCGCGACATTACCGTGCCGACCGGGCAATTCAATTGTTCGCTGATTTCCTGATACGAGCATCCCTCAATCACCTTTAAAGTCATCACCAATCGCTGCTGAGGCTCCAATGATTCGATGGCCCTGGTAATTTTTTCGCCGGTTTCAGCGTTTATGATTTTGTCATTATGAGAACCCCCGTTGCAATCAAAGTTACCTCCCATTTCTACCATATTCTTCGTCAGCTGTCTCCGATGTTTTTCATCATTCAAATAATCCCTGGCCAGGTTTAAACAAATAGTTCTTAAATATGGATAAACCGGCTGGGTTTGGTCAAAAGCACCCGAGCCGATTGATTTCCAGAATTTAATCCAGGTTTCATGGGAAATTTCTTCGGCCGAGTGGTGATTCGCCGTTATCCCCAGGGCGAAATAGTATACTGGCTTCTGGTATCGGCTCACCAGATCGCCAAACGCATTCCGGTTCCCTTGCTTAACACTGCCGGTTAATTCCGGGTCGGGTCGGTTATCAGGCATATTAACTCACTTTGTAAAAACCGACCCTATTATACAAAATTTTTTCTCTAGGCCACAACAAAAATTATGCCGATGCGGCATAATATTATAAACAAAGGAACATCGGCATTGCCTTTTAACATTAAATAAAAATTTAATCGTAGCGGCCTATTTATTTCTTCTGCTGATTCTTCCGCATTAATCCCTTCTGATTCGATTCCCTATCCGCATTAAAGAACGCCGGATCTTTGTCTTTGGGTACTGAAACGCTGAAAGAAAACGTTAGTTCTTTTGTTTCCTTTGGTTTCAACTCAAATCGCCATTTCAGTTTGCCATCTTTTTCCTGTTCCAGCGGTTTATCCGAAGATTTCCCTAACTCAACCGTCACATCTTTGTCCTGACTGGTCGGTATCTGGTCAACCACCGTAACCGTAACATTTTCTTTCCTGTAGTTTTCCAACTTTACCAGGAATGAATAAGTCAACTTTTTGGTACTTCCCAGAAAACCGGGACCCTGTTCGGCTTTTTCTTCTAATTTGCGGGTTATCCGGATATTTTCATCAACATTAAGAGTCAGTTCAAATTCCTCGCCGGGCAGGATGCCGGTGGTCTGTGAATTACCGATAAAATCACTGCCCATAAAAACGTTGATATTACCCCGCAAGATAGGCACTTCCATTTTGTTCGTCCCCAGGGCTTTGAGATAAACATAAGGACTCAACTTGGGTATGGTAATATATTCAAATTTAACCGGAAATTTCTGCTGCCAGAGACTGGTCCGGTGCGGGGCGCCGTCAGCCATAATGTCGACCCGTTTAGGCGTCTGGAAAATAACCGTCCCGTAATTACTGGCGGCATCAGTTGGTAAATATTGGTTAAACATTATCTGTTCAACCTGTTGCGACACATTACCATTATTTTGAATCATTCTGAACTTCGGTTGTAGCGAAAAATTACTCAGTTCGTTTCTATTTATCTCGCTTTGGGACATTTGTTGCCCTTGGTAACTGGAGTATTGAGCGGTTTGAACCTTTTCCGGCACCGTGGCAAAAAGCGGCGGCAGTTCGGGTAACCAACCCTGCAGGGCCGGTTGGGCCGTAGAAAATGATAATTGAGTATTTAGCCAATCCTCGCCACTGCTCTGCGAAACCACTCCATAACTGGTAATTTCCATTTCCTTATTTTCGGTTAAAACGCGGACATCATAACTCGTCTGCCACCTGACACCATAATTAATGTAAGACAACTCCAGGTCATAAGAACCGTCCTTAAGCACCTCCAGGTTTATCTTGACCAATTTTTTATGAGGCAGAATGGTCTGAGCGCCGATACCTGATTTGGACAATTCATCTTTAGCCAGAATAATTTTTTTATCTATTTCCCGGTGTTTCAGTTCTTCGGACTGAACGGCATTGGCATTGGCCGCGAGTTTATCAAGGTAATACTTAAGCATTTCATCGTAATCTTTAGGCATCAGGCGGGGAGGTGATTCTTGGCTCTCTTTCTGTTTTTCCGTTTCGCCGGCCGACCGGAAAAATGTCTCTTTAGCGCCGATTAAATATTCTTTTTCCATCTGCAGGAGTCTCAGTTTATCAGCAATCGTTCTGAGGTTATCCTGCAGGTTTTGTAATTGTTCCTGCAGAAGACGGGTTTTTTCTTCAGGTGGTCTTTCTAACTGGTAGGTCTTGATGTCCAGCCCGATAATTTTAAGGTCGTTCGGGTTATGCGAACTCGCCCGAACGGAGTCATCCTGGATATTGGCCGGCAAATCGCGTAGAGTTACCTCATAAATTCCTTTGGTCAGATTGGTTGATTTCGTCACTCTGGTTACCAGAGACCGGTCGGCATAAACCATCACCCGGTCAATCGTTGA
>CAKKQI010000158.1 GCA_919901895.1 Candidatus Brocadiaceae bacterium
TCGGCCAGCCATTGGGCGATGTCTCATCCGTGGAAAACCCGGGTGCCCTTGGTGAAATTACCAGAGCAATCTGAAATGTAACTTAACTCTATAGAGTTGAGAAAATCAAAACTATCGCCAAAGGCGATCCGCCTATGGCGGAAAGTTTTGAGTTACCAGAAAAAGATAGTCCCTCTTATTAGTCCCGCCTTGGCGGGATCGGCGATTAAAATGACCATTCTTATCGTTGACGACCAAACGGAAAATTTAGACCTGCTGGAAAATATCCTGGTACCGCACGGCTACCGAATTATCAAAGCCGGTGATGGCCCGACCGCCATGGCGATGACGGAAAAACATCCGATTGATTTAATTCTGCTTGATGTGGTTATGCCGGGAATGAACGGTTTTGAAGTGGCCCGGAAAATAAAATCACAAAAAAATATCCCGATTATTTTTCTCACCACCTTAACCGAAAGAAATGATTTAATCAAGGGGCTGGAAAGCGGGGCCGACGAATTTTTATCTAAACCCTTTTTCTTTGAAGAACTGCTTTTACGCATCAAAAATATTTTAAAAATAAAAGAATATCAAAATACCCTTGAAGCTAAGGTTGAAGAACGGACCAAACAGTTAGGAAAAGCATTTGACGAACTCCTGATGGTAAACAATGAAATGGTCAAACGTCTTTTAGTGGCAACCGAATTCCGCGATGATGAAACCGGCCAGCATATTATCCGGGTCGGTAAATATAGCCGGCTCATCGGTAAAAGATTGAACCTGGAGTCTTCCTATTTAAACCTGCTGGAACAGGCCGCGCCCTGCCATGATATCGGTAAAATCGGCATCCCGGATAAAATCTTACTCAAACCGGGCAAACTTACATTGGAAGAATTTGAAGAAATGAAGAAACACACCGTTATCGGGGGACACATCCTGGAAGGCAGTAAATTCTCGCTGGTTAAAATGGCTCAGGAAATTGCTTTAACCCACCACGAAAAATGGGATGGCTCGGGCTACCCGCACGGATTAAAAGACGAAAATATCCCGATGAGCGGACGGATTACAGCCGTCTGTGATGTATTTGACGCCCTGACTTCTAAACGACCTTATAAACCGCCTTTTTCGTGGGATAAATCACTGGCGATCATCAAAGAAGAAACAGGCCGGCACTTTGACCCGAATGCGGTGGAAGCGTTTTTTAAAACCCTGGACCAGATTAAACAAATTTACGACGAATACAAAGAATCACCGGAGATTAAAGATTCTGATTCTGATCTACAGGATATTGAAAGGAGAAGATAATAAAATATTTTTTTCTTTATTATTTTATTGTTTTATTCTATAATTAATTCATCCCCACCTTGACGGGGCGGGGCTACGGAAAAGGAAAAAAACTATGTCCGAAACAACCCGTGGTGAGCCTAGCCGAACCACCTTAATCCAATTACTAAATCAAGCGTTGCAGAATGAATATACGGATGTTTTTTTATACCCCCGGGAAGCCGATGCGCTTAAAGAAAAAGAACTGTCGGCTCTTTTTGAACGGTTCGGCCGGATGGAACTGCGGCATGCCGATAACCTGGCTATGCAAATCATGGCTTTAGGCGAAACGCCGGTCTGGGAATTTTCCGTAATTGATATTCCAAAAACATTAGATGAAATATTATCCGGCCACATCAAACGCGAAAAAGAAGCCATCCATCTCTATGAACAACTGCTGACCTTATGTAACCGGGATAAACAAGACCAACTAAAAATCATTCTGGCCGGCCTAAAAGCGGAAGAAGAAGTGCATTTCCAAACCATTAAAGCAATCTTGGATAAAAAGCAGAACCGCTAACCCCGTTAGAAATATTCGCTATCAATCCCGCCTTGCGGGACAGATTTCTACAGTGTAGCGGAGACCTTTAGGTCTCCACATTAATCATTTCTAACGGGGTTAATACAGAAAGTGGAAGCCTCAAGGTTTCCGCTACTAAAGCCCGGCCGTGATTTATAAAAAATTAGAGCGAATATGCAAAAATTTATTATCTTGACCTGCTTATTTATCCCGATTTTATCTCTAATTACTTCCTGTCAGGGAACAGCGCTTAAACAGAGACCGAACCCGCCTCCGCAAACCATTGTTACTGAAAATAGTCCGTGGTTGGGCCTTACTTTAAAAGAATCTCGTACTGATGCGGAATCGCAACTGATTATTGACGATCTTTACTGGGATTCGCCGGCCCACCGGGCCGGATTAAAACCGGATGATATTCTAATCGAATTAGCCGGCCAAGAAGTTGATTCTATTAAACAAGTTCTTTCTTTCATTCAATCAACTAAGGCTACCTTACCTAATGAAACCATAAAACTTAAAGTGCTCCGGCCAACGCAAAATATTACCCTGACCAACCAGGATAAAAAGGAAAACCTTACCGCCGGTGAGTTTTTAACGCAGTATCAAAAAATTCTCATGGAAACTAAACCGGGCGGCACAATAAAAATTGAGGCCAGCAACCAAAATACTCCTTTAGATTTTTCTATCACGTTAACAAAAACTCCCCAACTGGTTAGGAAGAAAGGTTTGTCTCCGGACGAAAAAATTATGCCGGTAACCAAAAGGGCCTGGATGGGAGTTCGGATGGATGATATTAATGATTTAACTCCTTTCGGCGGAACAGCCGACGCCAAGGGTGTTAAAGTAATTGAAGTCGTCAGCGGCGCCCCGGCCGAAAAAGCCGGGATAAAAAACAATGATCTTATCACCGGTTATGATAACCAGACTTTTAGCGATAAAACTGAACCACCAGGCGCTACTTTAAGAGAATATGTTAAAGAACACCGGTCCGGCGATATTATTACCCTGCATATTCTTCGTGAAGACAATAATGTTTCGGCTGCGCTTAACGGCAAAAATCTCAAAGTCCCGCCGGAAAAGATACCAGAACAGATTACCAACTTAAAAAACCCGTCTGAACTACTGATTAACCTGACTAAAAATTTTAAACAGGTTGATATTCCGGTAACGCTAGGCGCCCAAAACATCGTATTGCAGGCCGACCAAACCGCGGTGGACTGGACCAATGATTCATTCCATCCGGAGTTAAATAATTACACCACACCGTTTGAGCAAACCGTCCGGCAGGTCCTAACCTCAACCAATATTACAGGCCAATACAATGACCTGATCAAGCGGTTTACAGATGACGAAAAATGGGAAGACGCCTTCCGGTTAAAAGAAATCAAATATCTCCACCGGGACCCGTTTAAGATAGAAAAAATTTCTTCCGACTTGATCGACAATTTACGCCGGGCCGGTCGCCCCGCCTTAGCGGGGCGAACCTCGCCGCCAGAGGCGGGACAATCACCGCAACCTGATTTCCCGTCTTTAATTACCCAATTAGCCAAAAAAATAGACGCTTTCCCAAACCCACTCGGTATAAATTCCAAATTGATTACCAGCCCTTCTCTTAATTCAGGCGTTTCGTTAGAAGAACATATTACGCAAATTGAAAAAATATTAGAACAGGCCGTGGAATTACGCCATCAGGCCTTGGCCGGACTGACCGTCGATGATCTGGAATTTTTATCAACCAACATTTACAATTTCGCCGAACTGGATGAAAGAAAAGAACTTAAACCGGAAACGGAAAAAAAAGTTCTGGAATTGGTGCGCTATATTAATTATGAAAAATTGGTTCAATCCGCGCAGACGCTGGCGGCTTTAATAAATTCTGATTATTTAGAAGGATTGTATAAAGATATAGAATCACAACCAGACAAACCTCTAATTTTTTCTAAAGACACAAAATGGGGTAAGATAATTATCGGTGGCCGCGGGGATAACCGCTACGCTGAACCGGTCGCCCTGATTATCGACTTAGCCGGAAATGATTTTTATGCCGATAATGCCGGCGCTTCATCTCTGGTTCAACCGGTTTCGTTGATTATTGATTTCAGCGGCAATGACCGGTATTCCTCATCGGTGGCCGGAGCCCAGGGCTGCGGATTCTTGGGTGTCAGTATTCTGGCTGATTTATCGGGAGACGATGATTACATCGGCCAACAATGGGCGCAGGGAACCGGCCTGCTCGGGGTGGGATTACTTTATGATAAAAACGGTGCTGATAATTATCGCGGCGATGCCTACGCTCAGGGGGCCGGGCTTTTTGGAATCGGAATCATAGTTGACGCGGACGGGAATGATTATTATGAATCCAATCTTTATGCCCAGGGATTTGGTTCAACCAAAGGCGTCGGCTTGCTTTTAGATGACCGGGGAAATGATACTTATTATGCCACCGGTAAATATCCCAGCGGCTATACCGCTGATTCAGGAACTTTTACCGGACTGTCGCAGGGAGCCGGCCACGGTGTGCGTAAAGGTGAATTGAGCCGTTCGGGCGGAATCGGAATACTAATTGACAACCAGGGACAGGACCATTATGAAGCCGGCACTTTTTCCCAGGGCGGCGGTTATTACTTTGCCTGGGGGATCCTCGCGGATGGCGGCGCTGAAAACGATACTTATATCGGCACCCGCTACGCCCAGGGTTTCAGCGCCCATTCGGCTTTAGGATTTTTTATGGATGAAGGCGGCGATGATTATTACTCATCATGGATTGGTGTTCACGCCGGGCTGGCCTGGGATTTATGCTCCACGGTTTTTATTGATAAGAAAGGCGATGATATTTATGCCCCGGCGGGCGGATTTTCGCTCGGTGCGGCGGCCCATAACAGTTTCACTTTGTTTTATGACGCCCAGGGAAAAGATTCTTATCTCTGCCCGGTGGATAAAAATACGGGCGGCAACAGTTACCACGGCGGATACAGTCTTTCTGTCTTTTTAGACGAAGACTCATCTGAAGATAAACATCTCCCGAGCCCATTGGAACCGGACACGATTGAAGTCGCCCCGTCATACTCCATTGTTTTTAATCTCACTAAAAAACTATCCGAACTGCCTGATGAAGAGATTAAAAATATCTTAAAAGACCTCACCAAAAAAGATGTGAAATAAAAATACTATCGGCGGCTGGCAAACCAAGGGCAT
>CAKKQI010000159.1 GCA_919901895.1 Candidatus Brocadiaceae bacterium
CCGAGTTGTCCGGCCAATGTGCCGAAAGACAGGTCTTCTTTTTTTTCGGTCATAATTAACGTATAGGATACTAATAAAAAAATAAATTTCAATATATTTTTAATTTGACCACGTTAGAGATTATAGTATAATGATAAGATTAAGTTTTTTCGTTCTTTAGTTTTTTTAGCGGTTCAGATTATGTCTCAAATAGATTGTATTTATGCCCGTGAGATTTTTGATTCCCGCGGTTACCCGACCGTGGAGGTGGACGTTTTGTTGACGGATGGGACGCTGGGTCGGGCGGCCGTGCCGTCCGGGGCTTCGCGCGGTGAAAGGGAAGCATTAGAACTGCGTGATAACGACCAAAAACGTTTTCAGGGTAAAGGGGTCAGGCAGGCGGTACGCAATGTTAATGAAAAAATCGCCCCGCATCTTAAGGGCCAATCGGTGTTGGGACAAGGCGCAATAGATAAACTGTTAATTCAGTTAGACGGGACGCGGAATAAGAGCAATCTGGGGGCCAACGCCACCTCGGGGGTTTCTATGGCCGTCGCCCGGGCCGCCGCAAATTTTTTAAAGATACCGCTTTATCAACACCTCGGCGGCCAATCAGCCCGGACACTCCCGCTTCCTTTTATGAATATTTTAAACGGAGGCGCCCACGCCAGTAATAATATTGATATTCAGGAGTTTATGATTGTGCCGGTCGGCGCGCCGAATTTTTCGGAAGCCCTGCGGTTCGGTGCGGAAACTTTTCATTGTCTTAAAAAAGTTCTAACGGCCAAAAAATACCACACCGGCGTGGGGGACGAAGGCGGGTTCGCCCCGGACCTTAAATCAAACGAAGAGGCCTTTGAAGTAATTCTGCAGGCAATTAATCTGGCCGGATATCAGCCGGGAAAAGACATTGCCCTGGCCCTTGATTGTGCGGCGAGTGAATTTTTTGAAAATAACCAGTATGTTTTTAAAAAATCAGACCGCAGTAAACGGGATTCCGATGAATTAATAAAATTATACCAGCGCTGGGTGGCGGCTTACCCGCTGGTTTCCATAGAAGATGGCTGCGCCCAGAACGATTGGGCCGGGTGGAAAAATTTAACGGCCGCTCTCGGCGAGAAAATCCAGATTGTGGGCGATGATATTTTTGTAACGAATACGGAAATTTTAAGTAAAGGGATTAAAGAAAAAGCGGCGAATTCCATTCTGATTAAAATAAACCAGATTGGGACGGTGACGGAGACATTGGAGGCGATTAACCTGGCGCGTTCAGCCGGTTATACTTCAATTATCTCGCATCGTTCGGGCGAGACCGAAGACGTTTTTATCGCTGACCTGGCCGTGGCGGCTAATACGGGAATGATTAAGACCGGCTCGGCTTCCCGGACCGACCGCACGGCTAAGTATAATCAATTATTACGGATTGAAGAGATGCTCGGTAAAAATGCCGTCTGGTCTAAATCACTGAAAGCTATTTAGCGGCATAAAAATTTCAGAAGGAAATTTTTATTATGGATAAGATTGAATGTAAAAAAATCATTGAGGCGTTACTTTTTGTGTCCGATTCTCCAATCAGTCTGGCCAGGATGCAGAATATTATTGTGGAGGCGGATAAACCGGCGGTTAAAGATGGTTTGAGCGAACTGATTCAGGAGTATGAATCAGACGGTCGGGCCGCCCGGATCCAGGAAATTGCCGGCGGCTATCAACTCCTGACCCGGCCTGATTATACTAAATGGCTGGAACGTCTTAAGACCACGCGGGAGGAAGGCAAACTTTCCGCCGCCGCACTGGAAACCCTGTCTATTATTGGCTATAAACAGCCGGTCATCAGGGCGGAAATTGAATCAATCAGGGGGGTTGATTCCAGCGCCATTGTTAGGGGATTGATGGAAAAAGGGTTGGTGAAAATCAGCGGCCGGGCTGAAACGTTGGGGCATCCCATCCTTTACGGCACGACCGATAAATTTTTGGAACTGCTCGGATTGGCTTCAATTAAAGATTTACCCAAACCGGTTGAGATGAAATAAGATGAGGTGAAATTATGTTTGCTAAAATAGCTAAGTTTGTTAAAAAACGCGAAAAATTGGTTTTGTTCGTTATCGTTATCGTTATCGCCCTGGGGTTCGGCATTACCGGTTCAATGATTGCTTTGCTGGAAGACCGCGGGGAAAATGCGGCCGGTACCATTTTTGGTAAAAAAATAACCAAGGCGGAATTTACCGATGTCGCGACCCGCTGGGCCGGATACCTGGCGCTGGTAGACCTGAACATCCAGCCGATGTACCGTTCCTGGTATTATAAGAACGTTCCGCCTCTTGATATGGTGGGCTACCTGCCTGCTTCCCCGATGTCCATCGGGGAGTCCGCCCGGTTTGATTCAAGCAGGCAATACCTGGAGGATTTAACCTGGTGGGTTTTTGTTTTAATGGAGGAATGTAACCAGATTGGTATCAGGACCGAAGAAAAAGAGGTGTCCGAGCACATAAAAAACAATATTTTCGCGCATCTGGTGTCACCGGAAGGAGATTTTAACTATGAAGAATACCGGGTTTATGTGAACCAGAAATTGAACATTACCGAGGCACAATTTGAAAAAATGATTTCCGAATTACTGGCCATTCAAAAATACCGCCAGCTGGTTAATCTGGCCGTCGCGGCGCCTCTTGATAAGGTTTATGAAAAATACCTGGAGGAGCAAACAAAGATTAATCTTAAATGTGTGGTATTTGATGTTGATGACTATCAAGCAGTCCCGCCGGGGCGGGATTCGGAAGAAATCATCCAGTATTTTAAAAATAATCAGAATAAATATCGGGTTGATGAAAAAATCCAAATTGAGTATTTGTTGGCCGACAGTGAAACGTTAAAGAAAAAGATAACCGAGCCGTCACCGGAAGAGCTGGATAAATATTATAAACAACATCAAGATGAATATCAGATTACTCCGCCGGCCGGCCAATTGGACCAAAAACCGCAATACCGGCCTTTTGACGAGGTTAAGGAATCAATTAAAACCAGAATCATCAGTGGCCGGGCGATGGATTTGGCCGAGGAAGAGATTCGTAAAGTAAATCAGCAGATTACCGACTTGATTCTGGAGCGTAAAACCATTAATTTGAAACAATTGGCGCAGGATTCCGGATTGGTTTATAGTCAAACCGGTTTTTTTAACCGCGAGCGCATTGCTGAAATAGCCGGGAAAGAAATCGGTTTTTCCGATGGGTTTGAGGCCGATATTTTTAATTACCCGCTTAAACAAATCAGTCATACCATGCAAACTTCCCGGGGATATCTAATCTTTCAGGTTCTGGCCAAGCAGCCGGGCTATCTGCCTAAATTAACCGTCCAGTTAAAGAAAAATATTCTTCAGGAATTAAAAGAAAGAAAAGTTAGGGGGCTGGTCAAAGAGGCGATTGATAAACTGGACCGCGCCCTCAAAGAAAAACTTGATGAAAAATTAAAAGAATCAACCGCGGCGATAACGCCTGAATTAAAAAATAATCTCAGCCGGCAGGTTTTTACTTCGGTCACCACGGAGCAACA
>CAKKQI010000160.1 GCA_919901895.1 Candidatus Brocadiaceae bacterium
ATTATTCCACCGCCGCCGATAACTGAATCGTATGGATACAAAGAAGGAGACCCTTTCCCACCTTTTATTAATTGGACAGAAGATGAACCTATAGCAGATAAAGTGCCATCCGGAGAAGTAGCCGTTGCGAATATTATTCGACCGGAAGACATGCCTATTTTAAAAGATGCCAACCCTTATCAAAAACTTGAAATCTTACCGGAAGAAAAATTTTGGATTCGGGTAATCGACCCATCAATAACTATTGACCGATTTACTATGGAGTTTTACGGAAAAGATAAAGAAGGCGCCAAGGTGAGACCGCGATTAGTTGAATTTCTACGTATTAACGGTAATATTTTTAAAAGTATAAAACCATTCTTGGTGGTTGATCGCAAAGAGGGCGGCTTGACTGATGATTTGATTAATTATTTCAATGAATTTGAAATATTTGAATCCGAATCTGGTTCGGCAATGACCGCGATAACCGCTGAAAGATTGGGAATAGAATTACCGAACGACCAATCGGCTACCCCGGCCGGCATAGAAATCGCGTATTCCGATGATACAGGAATACCTTTTATGCCCGTGCAAAGAAGTTATTTTATGCCCCGATATCGTTTAAGACTTACAGCCGTACATCCTCAAAATGCCGGGGGAAGAGACGTTCCTACCAGTTTTGAATGGTCGGTGCAAAAAACAAATGCGCCGGGGAACAATGGAATATTTCCTGTAACAAATGCAAACAACCCGGACGGATTTACCACGCCTCTTTTCAGTTACGTACCGCCAAACACCCAGGAAATATTCTGGGAATCTACGCTTCCTGAAGCCATTCCCGAGGGAGGAGTGGTTACTTATACGATAACTTGTGTTGTCACATATGACAAAGGAAACCCTTTAACAATCACCCGAAGTATTTTAAACCGGAGAATTTCAGAAGCAGGAACGACCGGTGATGACGTCGCCCAGGTATTTCAAAAATTAACTGATGTAGGATATCTTAATTACGGTGACCTGGCAGCCAAAGATATTACTTCTAGCGCAAGAAGCACATATTCAGTCGGTTCACCAAATCATTTCAATGAGACTACCGATGGGCGACCTTATTCATATACACGAGATGAAGTAGAAAATTTTAATCATGCCGTATTAGGCAGACCATACCGTATTGTTAATTCGCCAATAGTTGATCAAAATACTTATAGGGCTCTTTGGGAGCAAAGCGATAATGCGGCAATCGCGCATGAA
>CAKKQI010000161.1 GCA_919901895.1 Candidatus Brocadiaceae bacterium
ATCTACCTATTATGGCCCGCACCGGAATTTTCCCCTTAGTCGCCATTGGTTCTAATCTCTGGATGCCGGTAGCAATACTGGGAATTATTCTCAGCGCCGGCCAATCCAGTATTTTTTTTGATATTGCAATTATGTTGCTTTCAGGGGTGATTGTTTTTCAAGTTATCACTTTGCCGATAGAATTTAACGCCAGCCGCCGGGCTCTGGCCTTATTAACCGAAAAAGGCATTATTACTTCTTCAGAACACAAACCCACCGGAGCGGTTTTAAACGCGGCCGCCCTGACCTATCTCGCCGCACTTCTTCTTTCCATTCTTCATCTGGTCCGGTTGCTGGTCTTGCGTAACCAGCGGGATGATTAAAATTTATCAGGACAATTCTTTTTTTAATATTTTACCGGTAGGACTGCGCGGTAATTCCCGGAGAAATTCAACCCGGCCGGGTATTTTATAATGCGCTATTTTTCCCTGGCAAAAACATTTTATCTCTTCAGGGCCGGCGGCTATATTTTCTTTTAAAACCACAAAGGCCTTCGGTATTTCACCTCTAATTTTATCGGGAATTCCGATCACCGCACATTCGGCGATTGCCGGATGTTCCGATAAAACTTTTTCTATTTCCGCCGGAAAAATATTTTCACCGGCCGAGATAATCATCTCTTTTTTGCGGCCGCTGATGAATAAAAAGCCATGATTATCTAAATAACCGAGGTCGCCGGTTTTAAACCAGCCATCGGAGGTAATGATTTCAGAAGTCAATTGCGGTTGCCGGTAATAGCCACACATTACATTTGCTCCTTTAACCCAGATCTCATTATCAGGCCTAATCCGGACCTGAACTTCAGGGAGCGGTTTGCCGACGCTGCCCGGTTTTAAATGGGTCGGTGTATTTAATGAAATCACCGGCGCCGTTTCGGTCAGGCCGTAACCTTCATAAATAGACAGGTTAAAATGCCGGTGGAATTCTTACCATACTTCAGCCGGAAGGGCTTCGCCGCCGGAAATGCATAATTGAACGTTTTTCAAACTGTTTGGCGGTAACCGTAACATTGCCCGGTAAATAGAAGGCACCGTTAACAGGCACCGAATATCGTGTTTGGTGATTAGTTCTCCCAACTGCGCCGGGTTAAATTTTTTGACCAGAACGATCGTGCCACCGGTCAGAAGCGGATATAAAAGAGCGCAGGTTAAACCAAAAGCGTGAAAGTAAGGAAGAATTCCTAGAATCGTATGTTCTGAAGTTAACGGCATCGCTTGAGAAAACGATTTGATATTGGACAGGATGTTTGCGTCCGAAAGCATTACTCCTTTAGGTAATCCGCTGGTGCCGGAGGTATAGAGAATTGTGGCTAAACCGTCGGTTTTAAATTGGGACGAATCCGGATCCGGTTTAATAAGACCGGTTGTCTGTGCAGGAGATGACGCGTGAAGAAAATCCAGGTAAACCGGATTCGGTATATTATTAAGCAGTTTTTTAAAATAGGCGGAGGTGAGAACCGTATCCAGATTTGCTTCAGTGATAATATGCTCAATTTCAGGTCTGCTTAGCAGGTAATTTATCGGAACCGGGGTTTTACCGAGGAGCCGGATAGCCAGAAAACTAATGACAAACTCCGGACTGTTGGGTAAAAGAATGCCGATCTGCGGCGAGCCGGTTTTCCCGGCCAGGTAATCACGCAAGAAATAACTTTTTTCCAGCAGTTGCCGATAGGTTATCGGATTACCGCTTTGTTCCGGTGATTCGGCCGGACAGTTTTTAGCCGGACTATCTTCAGCCGAAATTAAGGCGACCTGGTCGTTATATTTTTGGCAGGCGTTAATAAGTTGTTTGGTTAGCATATTTGAATAAAGGATACTAAAAACAAGTTATCGGTCAAAAAAATTTTAACTTGAAATCTTTCCGAAAGTTATTTATAATAATATTATGCGCAAAAACCTAATAAATTATTTGCGGATTGTTTTCGTCACCTCATGGTTTGCGTTACTTTTGTTGACGATGGGACTTTGTCTGATGCCCGCCGGTTATCTTTCGGTTTATAGTTCTGAAGAAGAAATTCCTAATCCCTTACCGGAAGAATTACCTTTGCTTCCGGATGAAAAAGACCTGGAATCCCAAATAAAAAACCTGGATGAACAAATTGATTTTATGAACAGGTTTATCAACCGGGCGTTGCAGGAATCGCCTCAGGAAGCCATAGAAGCGCAGAGTTCTTTGGAAGAATTAGTCGCCCAACGAAAATTACTGGAAGATGAGTTAAATAATATATTGTCCGATCAAGGGTCGGCCGCAGTTCCCGGAGAACGTCTGGTCAAAACCGCCGAGTTCAGCCAGATTAAAAGGATTTACGATTCCGCCCAGGATTTGTTCTCCCTGTCTGACCGCGCCAAATTTGAGGCCAGAACCAAAGAGTTGTCGGCGTCTTTGGAAAGCAGTTTAAACGGTCTGGAAAATAAAGCCGTTATCGGACGCTGGGTCCGGCAGTTTTTTATTTCCGAATTCCAATATTTTTTCCGCCAGGCGGCTTCCGGTAAAGGATTTGAGCCGGACCAAACTGCTGCTGACGAGGAAATAATTAAGGGGTTTTATCAAGAGGTTGATTTCCTTAATGAGGGGCTGGTGACTCTTCAACGGAACCAGGAACATCATTCCTGGCTCCAGGGATTATTGAAAAACAGGACGGTTCGTAATTTTAAAAATGTAAAAAAAATCCCGTTTAAGAAACGCCTGGAAGTTTTGAAAATACCAAGAGAACAATACCTGGATAAACTGGATCAGTTGATGGAAAATTATTACGATTATGGCCAGCCGATTAAGCCGGACCGGATTAATGACTTTGGAGATATTAAACAAGTTCATCCGCACCGGATGATACGTGAATCTGTTGGGCAAACCAGTGCACCGGTATTGATTGGGCTGTTAAAAGAAAGCGCCGATACGGTCTTAGTCCGGCGGGACCCGATTGTATCGGGGCGGGCCGGAACAGATTGGTTGCCTCTGGCCCAAAGGGAAACCCGGGAACTATACGAGGATGACTTGTTTGATGTTCAATCAGTCGCTGACGTGAATCTTGTCCTGACCGACCGTCGATCTATAAAAATAGCTGGCGGCGCGATCGTAACCGGTTGGGAATTGGAACCGGTTGTTTCCGAAACATTGGGTCGCGAAATTGCCGACTTAATTCAAAAATTAGGGGATAACGATTGGCAAACCCGCGAGACGGCGACCCAGTCATTGATAGAAATAGGAATTCCGGCCCGGTCGGCTCTGGAAGAGGCGCTTAACAGTTCTGACCCGGAAGTTCAGATGCGGGCCAAGATGATTTTAAAAATCGGGCGGATTGATTCTCGTAGAATTGTTGATAAAAAATTAGGGTATGAATTTATTGTTGCCGACTCACCTCCTGATCTGACGGTTATCTGCCAATTGCTTGGTTCGGGTAAACAGGTTTGGTCGTTTCAGATGTCCGGACTTAACCAACCTGATGGTCCTGTGCAGATTGAAGATAAGGGCGATACGCTTATTGTAAGATGTAAAACATTATCAATGACCCAGGTTGTGGAATTGAACAAACGAACCGGTCAGGCTAACCTAAGCAGTGAAATTTTCAAATAAACCCACCAAATAAATTATGCTCTATCGTATTTTGGATGTAAATCTTAACCGGGCGCGGGAGGCCCTGCGGGTGATTGAAGATTATGCCCGGTTCGGTCTGGATAATAATTACCTCAGTGCCGAGATTAAGACGCTCAGACACCGGTTGACCAGTCTAATCGCATCGTCCCGTCTCAGCGTGATTAATCGCCAGATTATAGCCGGCCGGGATGTTATGGGCGATATCGGACAGAGAGATTTTATTTCACGAAAAAGGACAATTCCTGATATTATTACGGCTAACTTTAAAAGACTGGAAGAAGCGCTCCGTGCCCTGGCGGAGTATTTAAAAACCGCCCATCCGCCCACCGCACGGCAGATGGAAAAATTACGCTTCCACGCTTACGAGTTAGAGCAATATTTTTCTTTTAATCTTTATCCCAAACGCCAACTGGATAAAATGCGTCTTTATGTCCTGGTGTCCGGTTCATTGTCCGGCCGCGATTCTTTACAGGTTATTCAGTCTATTATTCAGGGTGGAGCCGAGGCCATTCAACTCAGGGAAAAGGGAATGCCTGATAATAAGTTGATAAAGTTGATAAAAGAGATCAGAGATATTACGCTCAGGCATAAAGTATTATTTATTGTTAACGACCGGGTGGACCTGGCG
>CAKKQI010000162.1 GCA_919901895.1 Candidatus Brocadiaceae bacterium
AGATAACTACGGTCAAACTGCTTGAGCGATTTGATGCCGTGGTCTTTGATCCCGAGGTGTTGGGCCAGCCCGGACCCGCAAAGTTCATTCCAAAACTCTTCGTTGGCTTTATCAATATCCGCTGTATCTGTCATATGGAAAATTCTGAAAAAGAAGGCGTTATGCTTTGAGTATTTTTTACCGTTCGCTATTTTTTCAACTCATAACAACCGTCAATTCCGGCAACCTGTCCGTTCCGGAGCGGCCGCCCGAAAGCATCAAATGTTAATTCCTTAAGAAAATTCCGATGCTCCCGATCTAATTTTATATCTTGGATTGCGTTATAACGTAAAGGTAATAGCGACATTTCATGCAAAGATATCGCTGCCCCCAAAAATTTCCCCGATAATCCTGACCGGGCGCCTAATTCCAGAAAATCATCTTTTTTATAACAGATCGAGATTGGACAATCCGGTCCATCCGTACTTCTTTTGAAGGCTTCGGATAACGATACCGTGGCGTCAATTTGTTGAAGAATGCATCTTTGGTATGCGACATATAAGTGCAACCAGAGGCTGTCATAATTGTATACCATAATGCGGATAAAACCGGATGGTTTTAAAATTCTATAAAATTCCCGAAGAATTTGCCCAATATTAGCGGTATGATGCAAAACGCCGGAAGAATGAATATAATCAAAAGTATTATCTTCGAAATTTAATCTGGAACTTCCTTCTTTAATTAATTGAAGATCAACCATGTCGGCCGGATGAAGCAAGAGCCTTTTCCTGGATTCTTCCAAAGATGAAAAGGCAATATCGACGCCGGTAACTTTCCTGGGCTTGGAATGTTCCACAAAACCAACGAGATCGTCGCCGGGGCCGCAGCCATAATCAAGAATAATCAGATCATCAAAACCACGGCCGGGCATTAGTTCTTCGTAAAAAAGATATTGTGAATTTCGCCAATGCAAATAATCCAGTGATTCGTTCCGGGTAACAAATTGACGGTGCGCCGTAACATTATGCCGACTCCAATAATCCTCGTTAGAAATATTTTTTCCGATTCCCTCGTTTAACGAACCCGTCTTAATCCGGGATATAATTTTTCGCAACATTAATTTCTCCCCCGGCCGGCGGTTGATTTTTGCGCCGGCTGGATATTATCTTGATTATTTTTCTTTCAACAACTCCGAGTAAATTTTATCAAACTTCTTGGCGCCGGCTTCGGCCGAGTGCCATTTTACGGCAAACGCCCGGCTTTTTTCCCCGATTTCCTTTCTTTTATCCGGGTGTTCAATTAAATCTTTCAAAACATAATAAATTGTTTGCGGCGTTGCGCTGACTACCGGTAATTCAGCCACATAATCGGGAATCTCCTGGCGCATACTTTCCAGCCATTCCGGTCTCAGAAAACAGACACACGGTTTACCCAGCATCATTCCTTCGCGAACGTTCGCCCCGAACCAACCGTAAGTCAACATATCAACAAAAATATCCGCCTGCGCCTGGTAATAACGGAGCGTTTTATTAGGCACATCGGTAAAAAAAATAAGTTCTATCTTATGCCCCTCGGATTTCAGGCGTTCAATCAGCGGCAGGTAGATATGAGTGCATTTGATATTCTTGTTTTCCCCGGCCGTTGTCCGTAGCGCAAAATTGCCGACGGCGTGGTAAATTTTTACCGTATCTTCGGGATAAGGCAGCCGGTACTCGGGTGGAACAGGCAAATCCGTCCTCCAGAAATTATGGTCTAGGCAATAGAATTGCGGCACTTCGTGGACGCGCGGGTCATCGTTATAATCCGCCCGGTTACCGCCCAGTGTAATCTGGTAATCCGCCATCGCATTACGGAATTTCCCCCAGGCCAGATTGCGTTTGTCACTGCATACTTCCGGCACATCCCGCCACCGGCAGATGTCGCAGACAGGTTCCGGCCCCCATTTCCTGAAAGAACTCTGGGAAACACCATCCATGCATCCGTTATTGCTATAGACAATTTTCTTCCTGAACCTTTTTAATAATTTAATATACCAATGTTCAGGTAAAAAATTTTTAAATATTTCGGCAAGGCCTGCCCCGAAGTGCATACCACGAGTATTGCTGAAATGGAAAATATCATACTTAAACAGGGACTTTAGATAGAATTTAAGATGCCTGATTTTGTCCGCTTTCCCGCGGCAAAAAAACCTGAAATCTTCGCCGTGGTAATACATCTGGTCATTTTCATTCTGATCCCAATTTAAGACATCAGCCCGCCAGCCGAGTTTACGCAATTCCCGGGAAAGGTACCAGGCATTATAGTAACACTGCCCGGCAAATAAGACACTTTTTTTAGAATGGCTCGGCATTATTGACTCTCCCATTTCGGCTGTAATTTAAAAAAGCCGGCGCCGAAATTAGAAAAATTGCTCTTGACCTCAAATTTAAAGCAATTAATAAAAGCGGCCAATTGGTTATTTATATGCCCGTCGGCTAAAACCAGGTTAATATGATACGCGCCGGCGCCCAGGTATAATTTATCGTACCTGACCCTTATTTTTGCCTGTCCATCTTTAAGAAAAGGCGTAAAATTGTCAAGAGATGAAATATTTGTGATTAAATTATGCCCGGTGATGTCAAAAATACTGACGGCGACGATGGGAATTTTGATGTTCCGCCTGGTTTTGATTGTAAATTCAAACCAGAAACTATCGTTGTCCAGAATACTCTGCGGATAATTGACTTCGGTAATTTCAATCGTATTATCAAGATACCGCTGTTCACTGATTACTTTATCTGTCCGGGCGGCGAAAAGTTCATAGGTATCGCAAACCTCATTGGTTTCCCCGGCTGTTTTTATCGTCCCCTGATCCAACCAGATTGCCCTGGTACAATTGGTGCGGATGGTGTACATATTGTGGCTTACCAGAATCATTGAGCCGCCCTGTTTGAGATAATCTACAATTTTCCGGTAACATTTTATGGCAAAATTCAAATCACCGACCGCCAGGACTTCATCAACCAGCATGATATCGGGATTGGTGTGGACGGCAACGGAAAAGGCCAGCCGCGCCAGCATTCCGCTGCTGTATGATTGGACGGGTGAGTCTATAAAATCACCGATTTCGCTGAATTCCACAATCTCATCAAATTTCTCGTTCATTTCCTTTTCCGTATAACCCAGGATCGCTCCGGAGATTCGGATATTCTCCCGGCCGGTCAGGATGGGGTTAAAACCTGTGCCGAGCGCGATCAGCGCCCTGATGGAACCGTTGACGGTAATGCGGCCGCCGGTTGGTTTGATCAACCCGTGGATTAATTTTAACAGAGTCGTTTTGCCCGCGCCGTTGCGGCCGATCAAACCAAGCGATTCCCCTTTCCCAAGCCGAAAGGAAACTTCTTTTAATCCCCAGAATTCATCTTTCCTTAAGTTATGTTCCTCTTGACTCTGTCCCATCAATTCTTTGGCGACATCCCGAACGCCGTACCAGAGTGAGCGTTTCAGGTCGCGGCAATATCGCTTGGAAACTTTATTCACATCAATTAATACTGTCTGATCCATTATGCTTCCATTCTTTCAATCAAAATAGGCAAAGCCAACCGGTAAATTATCCACCCTAAAAAGAGCAATAAAAATGTTATGCCGCAGACGGTTACAAATGGAATCAACGGACGCGGAAACCCAGTAAAGATGCAATCCCGAACCGCCAGGATTAAAGGAGTGATCGGATTAAGATTCATAATTTTAGCCAGAATTCCTTCTGAGGGAGGCGGATAAATAACAGGAGTAAGCAACATCAAAGGCTGAATAATCAGGGCCAGACCCTGCTGGATATCCTTATATAAAACACCGAGCGGAACCAGCAGAACGCCGATTAGAATTCCCATTCCCAACAAGCCGGCCATCGGAAATATTAATAATATGATAGTCCACTGGACGGAAACCCTGAATATTACCAGAATGACGGTTAATAAAATTAACTTTATGAAAAAACTAAAAAGTACCTGGCCGATACTGGAAATAATCAATGCTTCTTTGGGAAAATCCACTTTGGTCAGCATTGAACGGTTCAGATTGATTTCCTTAAGCGGTCCGTTGAGCGCATCGACAAATAATTG
>CAKKQI010000163.1 GCA_919901895.1 Candidatus Brocadiaceae bacterium
TCGGCTCCGAATTTAGTAACGAGTTCATCGGCCATCAGCAAACCGGCGCCTTTGGATTTAGAAACTTTTTCGCCTGCTTCATCAACTACGAAACCGTGGGTCAAGACTGTTTTAAACGGCGCCTGGTCGCGGGTCATTACCGACGGGAAAAGAGAAAGTTGGAACCAGCCGCGGTGCTGGTCGGTGCCCTCCAGGTAAAGGTCGGCCGGAAAATTTAATTGTTTGTTTTCAAGCACCACCGACCGAAAACTGGAACCGGATTCAAACCAGACATCAAAAATATCGCTTCCTTTAACAAATTGGTTGGAGGCACATTGTGGACATTTTGTCCCGGCTGGCAAAAAATCGGTTTCCGGTTTAACAAACCAGCTCATTGCTCCTTCCTGGGCAAAGGTTTTTTGGATTTGTTCCAGAACTTTAATATCCAGAAGCGGTTGACGGCATTCGGAACAATAAAAGACCGGTATCGGAACTCCCCAGGCCCGCTGGCGCGAGATACACCAGTCCGGTCGTTCCTGAATCATACTGTTGATGCGCGTTTTACCCCAGCCGGGGATCCATTTTACTTTATCGGTTTCAGCCAGCGCTTTTTTACGGGCCTGGTTGTGGTCCACCGAAATAAACCACTGTTCGGTCGCCCGGAAAATCACCGGTTTTTTACAACGCCAGCAGTGCGGATACGAATGGGTTACCTGCGTTTCTTGCAGGAGATATTTTGTTTCTTTAAGCGTCCGGCAGATAAACCCGTCCGCTTTAAATACATTTTGGCCGATGAGCGTTGAAAATATTTGACGGAAATCAGGCCTGAATTCACCGATTAATTCGGTGAAATTACCTTTTTCATTAACCGGGCTTAAGACGGGCAGGAGATATTTAAGGCCGCTTTCGTAGTCTTCTACTCCGTGCCCGGGGGCAATATGAACGCAGCCGGTGCCGTCTTCCAGTCGGACATAACTGGCTAAAATAATGCTGCAATTTCGTTCAATGAACGGATGGGTATAAATATTTCCTTCCAAACTATCTCCTTTAATTTTGGCTAAGATTTTATAATCTTTAATCCCGATAACATTCATTACCGATTTGACCAAATCAGAGGCGAGGATAAGTATTTCCGTTCCCGCCGACTGCGGGATAGGTTGGCCGGCTTGTCCCGCGATATTACATTGGGGGACTTGGCCCGATTCTGTCGGGAAAGACTGCACCTGATATTCAACCAGGGCATAATCAAATTGCGGGTTTAAAGCTACTGCGACATTAGCCGGCAGGGTCCAGGGGGTAGTTGTCCAGATAAGCAGAGATACCGGTTTATTACCAATATTTATATCGGTCAGATGTTCAATAATTTTATTCAAAGAAGGCGCCGGGAACTTGACATAAATAGAAGGTCCGGCAATATCGGCGTATTCCAGTTCGGCTTCGGCGAGGGCGGTTTCGCAGTGCATGCACCAATGGATCGGTTTAAGTTTTCGGTAGACAAACTCGCGGGCGACGAGTTCTTTAAAAACATCAATCACCCCCGCCTCATATTCAGGGGTAAGGGTCAGGTAAGGGTTATTCCATTCGCCCAGGACACCGAGAGATTTAAACTGCCGGCGCTGTATTTCCACGAATTTAAGGGCATAGGATTCGCATTTTTTTCTGATTTCGGCCCGGGGTAATGTTCTGGCCTGCTGTCCTAATTCGGTCATTACTTGGTGTTCAATGGGAAGTCCGTGGCAATCCCAGCCGGGAATAAACGGGGCGTTGAATCCCTGCATAGTTTTAAACTTGATGACAATGTCTTTCAGGATTTTATTTAAGGCCGTGCCGATGTGGACGTTTCCGTTGGCATAAGGCGGCCCATCGTGGAGGATATACTTAGGGGCATTTTTATATTTATCGCGGATTTGGCCTTAAAGATCTTTCGCGTCCCATTCTTGCTGAAGTAACGGTTCTTTCCGGACGAGGTCCGCCTTCATGGAAAAATCGGTTTGCGGTAAGTTCAAAGTGTCTTTGTAATTGATGCTCATGGTGTAATTTTATCTCCTAAATTTTAAGTATTAATTCTTTTACGATAGAAGTCATTTTAGGTTCGGCGCGATTGGCCGTTTTAATGATTTCCCGAATATTAGCCGGTTTTAATGTTTCCGGGATACACAGATCGGTAACGACCGCCAGTCCCAGGACGCGTAAACCGGAATGAACACTCACAATTGTTTCCGGCACGGTGGACATACCGATAACATCGGCTCCGACCCGCTGCAGGAAGCGGTATTCGGCGCGTGTTTCCAGGTTTGGGCCGGTCATCGCTGCATAGACGCCGCGGTGAATTTTAATATTA
>CAKKQI010000164.1 GCA_919901895.1 Candidatus Brocadiaceae bacterium
CATACCAGCGGGCAATTGATTCGCAGAATTCGGATGTCCCTTGATACGGCGGATAACGATGAATGGCCGGAAGATCCAGCGCCTTTTTTAATTCCCGCAGCATAAAAGCCGGCGGTTCCAAATCAGGATCGCCGACGGAAAGGTCAATGATATCTTTACCCTGTTTCCGCAGAATATTTTTTTGCCGATCAATCTCGGCAAAAAGATAAGGCGGCAGAAGCGTAACTCGTTGGGCCGGTTTAATCTTCATACAACTATCTCCATAAAATTTTTATTTTAATATACAATTTCCCTGACAAAAATCAATTTTTAATTGACTTCGCAAACTAATCATATATATTATATAATTTTAGCGAAGCGACAGCCCCCCAATCCGCCTTAGGCGGAACATCGGGGGATAAACTCCGTCCCGACCTAATCGGGAAACAAAATTTTATATGGAAGAACAAGTTTATATTGTCCCACGCGAAAAACTGTTTGAGGGAAAACCGCTCCCCCAAGGTTTTGGCCGGAATAATCCGGAGCAATTGCTTCAACTCATCCTTCAACACGGCCGGTTTGAACCGCGCTCGCCCGTAGAAATTAATCCAGATTTGAAACAAATTATCCCCTATTTAATCGTTTCCTGTAACGATAAAATTTTAACCCTGCACCGCCAGAGCGCCCAGACTGAAAAAAGATTGCACGATAAATATTCCATCGGGGTCGGCGGACATATTAATCCCGTGGAACTAAAATCTCAAATCACAAATCTCTCCGCACAAAGTGACGGAGTCCGTATTCCATCGGACAAATCCCAAAAAAATGCAACCAACATTATAGAAAAAGGATTGGAACGGGAATTGCATGAAGAATTACACGTCAATTGTTCTTATCAACACAAATTAGTCGGTTTTTTGAACGACGATTCCAACGCGGTCGGGCAGGTGCACTTCGGACTGGTTTTTAAAGTGGAAGTAGCCGATGAAAAATCGGTCACGGTCGCGGAAAAAGAACTGATGAACGGACAGTTTATGACGCTCTCTGAAATAGAACCGCTCTATCCTCGTCTGGAAACCTGGTCGCAGCTTGTTTTTGATAATCTGCTCAGAAAAACATAAACAATCTCATTTCAAAGCAACTCCTAATCCCGACTCCAGACTATCGTACGGCTTGCTTTTCCCCTTGGAATCAATTTTTCCGGTAAGATCAATCAGGAATCCGAAAGCTAGTCCCGACCCGGCACCTTGTGAATCACCGCTATCGCCACAGGAATAAACATTTTTACCTTTTTTATCATAGAGAATGCCCAGCGAATGGTCAAAGGAAGCGCCCTGCCCGGCATTTTTGCTATTGGTGTAATTATCGTTCCCGTCATCATCAATTAAAATACCGATGGCGTTATGAACACCCTGACCCTGGGTATAGCGCCGGCCGGAATATTTATCGTTTCCTTTAAAATCGCGTAAAAAGCCAAAAGACTTATAACCAGACCCCTGGCCAAAATATTCAACTTCATAAGTATCATTACCAGCCAATTCCAGGAGAATTCCGACACCGCCGTGCTCTCCAAATCCCTGGCCATGCGAAACGGTTGCGCCCGGGTCGCCCTGCTGTCGGGAAACCACCGGGTCTAAATATTTAAAACCGGCTTTATAAGTATCATTCCCGGCCGCATCAACTAATAAACCGATGCCGTTGGATTTACCGAACCCCTGGGCACAGAAAAGAGATAGATACTGGTCATCACCTTGGAAATCGGTTAATAAACCGATGCCATTGGGCGCCGCCCCCTGATTATAACTGTCACCGGTATATTTATCATTACCGGCCAAATCTATCAGCCAACCGACTCCATCAATCCCGCATCCCTGCGCCTGACCGCTGGCCTGATAAACATCATTACCTTTAATGTCAATCAGGTATCCGACCCCGCACACCCCGGCTCCCTGCGCCACATTATCTTCACTTTGATAAGTATCATTTCCCTCAAAATCAACCAGCCAAGAAACCGCGATATTTTCCGTGGTGGCGCCGGCGTTATTAAGATAAGTGTCATCGCCGCCTATATCAATAAGCAAAACCG